>CAIMLU010000038.1 GCA_903842365.1 uncultured bacterium | reverse complement strand
CCCCCTATACATCCTCTTGCGAGTTCGCAGGGAGCTGTGTTTTTGATAAACAGTTGCCAGGCAGACTTTAGCTGCGGCCTCTCTTGCGAGAGGCAAGCCTTATTCCGAAGTTACGGCTGCTTTTTTGCCGAGTTCCTTGGAGAACCTTCACTCGTTCACCTTACTCTACTCGAGATGACTACCTGTTTCGGTTTTAGGTACGGGTATTACATAGTTATGCTTAGAAGCTTTTCTTGAGAACGCGCTCTCTATAATCTGTTCCAGTTTCCCGAAACATTTCCGCTCTACTTTCGACTCATGATTAAACATAGACCTCGGGATTTGCCTCGAGATCGTCTTCGTAGCACGGACTCAAATCCGATAATGAGCTATAGATACTACATTCCGTCCCTCCATCGCACTATGCAACAGTCATGGAATATTAACCATGTATCCGTCGAGTTCGGCTTTCGCCATCCTCTTAGGGCCGACTAACCCTTGGCTGATTTACATCGCCAAGGAAACCTTCGTCTTTCGGTGTGCGGGTCTCTCACCCGCATTGTGGTTACTCGTGCCAACATTCTTACTTCTTATCGCTCCAGTATGGGTCACCCCTTTACCTTCAATGCAATAAGAATACTCTCCTACCGCTTTACATTTCCGAAGAAACATAAAGCCCTCAGTTTCGGTAATATACTTGAGCCCCGATCATCTGCGGCGCAGATTCTCTAAGTGAGTGAGCTGTTACGCTTTCTTTAAATGATGGCTGCTTCTAAGCCAACATCCTCACCGTCAAAGAAAATCCACCACCTCCAGTGCACTTAGTATATATTTAGGGACCTTAAATTGAGATCCGGGCTGTTTCCCTTTTGACCTGTGGAGCTTAGCCCCCACGGTCTAACTGCAGTGTTTTTAGCCTGTAGTATTCGGAGTTTGATAGGTCTCGCGATCTTTCGACCTGTCGAGATCTTCCAGTGCTCTACCCCTACAGGGAACACACTACGCTAGCCCAAAAGCTATTTCGGAGAGAACCAGCTATTACCAGGTTCGATGAGCTTATCACTCCATACCGCAAGTCATCGCAGAGTATTGCACGTCTCTAGCGTTCGGACCTCCCTCAGTCTTTCGACAAAGTTCATCCTGCTCGCGGCAAGCTCACCTGGCTTCGGGTCTGATGCATACTACTGATTCGCGCTATTCACACTCGGTTTCCCTACGGCTCCGGGCATTCAAGCCCTTAGCCTTGCAGCATGCATCAACTCGTTGGCTCATTCTTCAATAGGCACGCCGTGACGGTTATAAATAACCGCTCCGACTCCTTGTAGGCACATGGTTTCAGGTCTATTTCACTGTCCTTATCGGACTACTTTTCACCTTTCCCTCACGGTACTAGTTCACTATCGGTCTTATAGAATATTTAGCCTTACCGGTTAGTTCCGGCGAATTCCCCCAGGCCAGTCGTGTCCTGAGGTACTCAAGAATAAAGACAAAAGAGATACATGATTTTCGTATACGGGACTATCACCCTTTGGAGTTGTGCTTTCCAGCACATTATACTAACCATATATTTTGTAACTCTTCTCGTTATAAATAACGACGTCTCTACCTTATAACCCCCGGTCTTAATCGCACCACATATCTTTCGATACGTTGTACGATTAAGACCGAGTTTGGGCTGTTCCGCTTTCGCTCGCCACTACTAACGGAATGTTCTGTCTTGCGACAGATTGTTTTATTTTCCACTAGGTACTGAAATGTTTTACTTCCCTAGGTACGCATCCGACCTTACGGCCAGATTCTATGCTCAGCGCATAGAGGGTTTCCCCATTCGGAGATCTCCGGATCAAAAGTTGCTCAGCACTTCCCCGGAGCTTATCGCAGCTACGCTACGTCCTTCATCGCTTCTATAAGCCAAGGCATCCACCATGTGCCCTTGGTTTCCTATTAGGAAACCTAAGAACCACATCACAAGTTTATTATTATCTTACTTTATTGCTCGGTATAAGAATCTCTCGATTCTCATACATTTGATACCTTGCCCGCTTTTTCGAAAAAAGCGGGTTCGTTTTGTCACCACAACCTAATGTGGGCAAAACCTGACTCCAGTCATCTCTGTGTTAGATGATGTCTGTGACAGAATGAAATTTTCAAATAGCACCCAATGATGAACAAAAAACCGCTCGTCGGAGCGGACACTTCACAAGGCGAACGAATCGCTTTATGACTGCCGCTGCGTTGCTCGTGTTTCGTGTTTCATATCAGGAATGAATGTAAGTATAGCCAGGGCGAAAAAAGAGTCAAGAATATTTAATAGGTCTTTCTTTTTCCCAAGCGATTTCCTAAAAAAACCAATCAAAACAAGGATGAAATGAGTGTTCAAAAAAAATGACGCATAGATATGCGTCATTTCATTTCTTTGAACAAATGAGTTATCCCCAACTATTCAACAATGGTAGAGGCTTTTAAGATGCGCCCGAGCGACTCAGCCCTTCCTGCTTCAACAAATGTTGGTATACCCAAATAACAACTTTCACCACTGCTACCAATTAAAATCGCCACACCACCTGAATTACCAGCATCAACTTTTGCCGATGTTACATAGTAATCACCCTCAATTCCAGAAATAATGCCCTCGGTTGCAGTAATACCATCCCTTACCCCAATACTGGGGTACCCTAGAACAACGACGCGGTCACCTGACCGTGGCTCATAATCACAAGCATTACGAGCGCTCTTTGCTGCACGTACGTCAATTTCAGGGACACGATTCGCAACATCAACAAACGCTACATCTGTAGTCGTTGATTTCTCATTTATAATGAAAATAGAATTAGATGAAATAGTCGCTTTCTCTTTTATATCCGGCAACGAAATGTTACATGTTTTTGGTTTTATCTTTCTATCAAGATCCACAACGTGCCTGTTTGTTAAGACGTGTGCAAACGGCCGTGTAATAGACATCTCCAAAAAGCCTGAACCTAGATAATCAACATTCTTTTGAGTACTTTCAAAGGAACATTCAATTCGTGCAAGGAATGGACTCCATTTTGAAATAATGGCAGGTAAATCAAACGATCGCTTATTTTGTGCAATCGAATCCGACAGAGTTTTTAACACGCTCTGTTGACTAGCCTTTGATTCAGTTTCTGTTTTCTCTATTTTCGTACGTGTGGATGCTACATCGTTTTTCAAATCAATACTCCCCTTTTCGAGAAGGGTAACTCGATTTGATTGGCGTGTAATGAGAGCTTCGAGTTCGGCAATACGTAGAGATGTCATTTGTGCTTGGTAATTGTGATCAACACGTAACCAGTACGCATAGATACACAAACAAATCACCACTGTGACGGCTGATCCAATAACACACACTTTTTGTACAGACGTTGATTTTTTTTTCTTCACGACGACAATAATACAACGAAAAAGCGGGTTTGCCCCGCTTTTTCTTTTTTTAAAAAATTTGAATCAAACTCAATGAAACCGAAAACTATTTCTTGCTGATACGTTCAATGAGAGCGCGAGCTGCATCCTGACCACCCAAACCAAAGGCGAGACCAAAAGCAACCGATAGAGCAATAATGATGCCTGTGAAAATGGTGCTGAAGAGGCTTGTTGCAATATTCAACTGAGTTAACGCTGCAAATGCTGCGAAGGTAAGAATTGCCCAACGAGTAAGTGTACCGAGGAAATGAGCTGATTTGATGTTTGCTGCATGAGCTGATCCGACGACAATTTTTTGAAGGAAATCAGCGACAAGTACCGCAACAACAATCATGATAACTGCGACGATGACACTTGGAATGTACATGAGCACTGATCCAAAGAACTGATTGATCACCGTGAGGCCGATGAGATCAAACGACACAACAGTGAAGATGATAACAACAAACCAACGAACAAGGGCTGCGAGCACAAACCCGATATCAAGACTATGTCCTGTGCGGCGAACGAACGCTGCGAGCCCAGCACGTTCAAGGGCAACATCAACTTTTGTAGCACGAACAAGCTGCCTAATTGCTTTTGCGATGACAGCAGCAACAACTAAACCAACAATGAAAACAATGAGCGCAATGATAAGGTTACCGATAAACTGACCTACCGCAGGAGCGGTATTTGTAAATGCAATTTTGAGTTTTTCTCCGATATCTAAAAACATAAATGTAACTAAATTAATACTAATATAACAATCCTATTTTACACTCTTTGTCATTTTTATGCATCCCGAACATGTAACAATATTACGAACGTGAAATACCAAGTTTATCCACGATGGCTTCGTACGGAAAATCCAAAATATCCCGCATAAGTTTGTCGTGCATGCCAACACGATACTGGAATTCTTGAGTCTCCATAGCCGCATAACGGACTTCCCTTCCCATCTCAGACTCAATAAAACGAATCACCTTTTCAATAGCAGGGACCTTAAGCGTATCACCCACAATAAGGAGATCTATTCTGCTCTGTTCATTTTTTATAAACATACCAGAGAGGGCAACAAATTTAATTTTACCCGTCACCTGAAGTCTCTTTACAATTTCATCACCAGTTATCGGATTAACATCTTCGATAAACCGACGGAGGTTGGGAAGAAAATCAAAATCCGTATTGAGAGCATAAACAGGCACTTTTATCTTTTTTATCAAGATCTTTTTTCCCTTCTTAACTTTAATTTCTTTTAACACCTTTGTCTCATCTAGAAAACCAGCCTTGAGGAGCGTGATCATTTCCCTACGAATATCTTTTAATGCAACACCTAATTTACTCACAATATCTGCTTCTTCGAATTGTGTTACACCGTTCATGATAAACAAGCGTATTATTTTTACTTTTTCTTCACTTCCAAAAATGTATCCAAGTTTTCCCATGATGTTTGTCGTTCTGTGTTTAATAATCGTACTGATACTGTGAGTATACCACCGCACACCCTAAAGCAAAAAGCACCCGGTGGGTGCTTTTTGTGTCGTAGAGAGGCGAGAAATTATTTCAATGTAACCTTGTCACGCATAAATCCTTGGAAGGATTTATGCGTGACCCTTCCCTACAGGAACGGTATACCTTTCACATTTTGATTACAAAATATTCAAGGTCTTGCGAAGCACCACAAGAGTACTTCCAATTTCTAATCGCTATCGCTCAGGAAATTTTAGTCGCTCCAAGTGTTCGCTTCTCACCTCGCACCATTGGCCTCCGTCTGTAAAAATTGGATTCCATCCGCCTCGGAATAACCCCCAAACAAAAAAACCGCATTGCTGCGGTTTTTTGTTTGGGAAATTATTTCAATGTAACCTGTCACGCATAAATCCTTGGGAGGATTTTGCGCGACCCCGCCTCGCCCCGTCGGGCTCCGGCCGAAGGTTACTATTTTAACGTAACCTTCCCTCCTGCTGCTTCGATATCCTTCTTCATCTTTTCTGCATCGTCCTTCTTTACGCCTTCCTTCAAGACCTTTGGAGCTGCATCGACAACTGCCTTTGCTTCTGCAAGGCCGAGTCCGAGAACTTCCTTAACGATCTTGATAACACTGATCTTTGATGCGCCTGCATCGGTGAGCTCAACAGTGAATGAAGTCTTTTCTTCACCTGCTGCCGCTACTGGAGCTGCAACTGCTACTGCAGCTGCTGCTGATACGCCGAACTTCTCTTCGAAGTGTTTTACGAGTTCGTGGAGATCAAGAACTGACATCTTCTCGATTGCCTCTACAATTGCCTTGAATTTTACTGGGGTTTCAACTGACATAATGTGTAATGAAAGAGTAATAAATAATAAGAAACGATCTGATTACGCCTGCTTCTTCCCTGCAATAGCATCGAGCGCGACTGCGAGCCCTTTGATTGGAGAGTTGATAACGTTGACGAACATACCGTAGAGAGTCTTTTGGTCTGGAATACTTGCGTAGGTAACAACCTCGGCTGCCGAGATAAACTTACCTTCGAAAATACCACCCAAAATAACGAGAGCTCCTTTATTCTTTTTCAAGAATGACCAGACCTCGCGTGATGATCCAAGGTTCTCTTTTGAATATGCGATTGCAACTTCAGAAACGAACTCAGGAACAACACCTTCTATTTTTGCTGTAGCCAAAGCCTTTCCGATCAAAGACTTCTTTGCAACAACATATCCAACGCCTTGTCCTTTGAATGTGCGACGCATAACGTTCGCAGTATTCACTTTGAGGCCTTTGAAGCTTACAAAGACAACACCGTTAGATTCCTTGAAGACTGTCTCGAGATTCGAGATAATCCCCTGCTTTTTTTCCCTTGAAAGTGGCATGATTGGTTGTGGAATTGATAATAAAAAAGGCCCGGGTTTTGGAATCCATTATGAATTCCTACCGGACGGAGTGAGCGCCTCACAAAGCAAAACTTTGATTGGTTTTCGACCTCAGCGGGCTTACCTTTCGGATTATGAACTCTTGCGAGTTCGCCACGCCTTCTCCGGCCTTTGCGTCCATTTATACCAGAAAATATTTTTTTTGCAACTAAAACACCACAAGTCTGTGGTGTTTTAGTTGCCGAGCATGCTAGTAGTCCGCCTTATCAATCAACCCACCTGATTTATCGAGGAGCATTATTGTCTCATATTCTGATGCCCATAATTCAAGCGGCCTACTGAGGAACACATACCAAACACCGGTATAAAAATCAGGTTTCTCACGATTTCCTTCTATGCAATCAACGTACGACGTACGGGCGCGCACAAACTCCTTACAGACTGATGATAATTGATCGAAATCAAACTTATCTGTTTTTTCAGGAATTTGGCATCGTGAAACTGATCGTACAAAATCCCTACACTCAACAGTCATTGATGAGATATATGGATCATCACCCACGTACGGACACTCTTTTTCAAACCGTGGAGCAAAAGAGTACTTGTTTGTCTCAAGGAGATATCCAACACACTTATTTGTCTCAAATGCACTTGGTAGACGATACGGAAATGACCCTTGTCCACCAGTCACAATATTCGCCTCTTCACCTGGGGCAAGGATGATATCTGATTCAACAAAGGTGCCTTCAGGGGACAAGAATTTAACACCTTTTCCTATTTTAACAGCATCAGCGGTTGCATAAAACCAACTGTTGTACTGATTGGAAATAGGTCGAAGACCTTTGCCATTACGAACATACATACCGGTTATGTCTATACTTCGATCACTTTGATTTCGCACAACAACGTATTCAAGACTCGGTTCCTGGGCGCTTGATGCCGAGCCCGATGAGATTGAAAGCTCTCCTTGAACAACAGAGTTAGCTGGCACTACCGCCTGGCCACCCGGAACCTGATCAACTGTACCGTAGGGGGAACTTTCTATAGGTAAAAGTGAGTTACTCAAAGCAGTGGGACCATATGCAGAAGTTCCTGTATTGAGAAGTGCCACACCATTATTCCCCGTTCTCACACCTTTAAGTAATCCATACAGAAAAATAAGCGCAATGAGAATCACCACCATAACAATGAGCGCCTTGAGGAAGACACCCCCTTTATCTGTTTTCATAAATCCAGTGTAACTGGAGAACTAGCAACTGACAACCCACCGCCTCGCGTCGATAAGCTCCGCGAGTCGAGCAAACAATAATCCACAACCAACAACCAACAACTGACAACTGACAACAAAGAAAATGAGATGATGGATAAAATACAGAAAGGCGGGGTTTG
>CAIMLU010000037.1 GCA_903842365.1 uncultured bacterium | reverse complement strand
CCACCCGTATATAGAAAAGACGATAAAGGAAAAGCCTACTTGCTGGATTTTCATTTTTCAGGATTTTTAGGGTGGGTTTGTCCAAAGAATTTTGGTACAATTCTTATATGAAAGATATCACTCTCAATACCAAGTGGATTATCAAGGCTCCTTTAACAGTGGTGTTTAATATAGTGACAGATTTTGAAAAATTTCCTGAGTATTTTCCGAAAGTCGCAGAATCTATACGTATTGTAAAACGCGAAGGGGATTATATTGAAATTGATGCAGTTGTGAAATCATTTGGTCGAAATTTTCCAGTAAAAATGAAGACTCAAATACTCCCAGAAAAAGGATACATTTCTGATAATGAAAGTCCTGTATTTGGAACGTCTGGCCATGAGGAATTAGTACTCTCTGAACACACAAAGGGAACTGTGATTGATTACACGTACCAGGTTGCTATTCATAAACGCTGGCTCCGTATTGTTGCAAAACCACTCATTGGTTGGTTTTCAATGAAGTTTTGGGAGAAAGCTGTTATAGATGAATTGAGAAAAAGGGTCGAGAAATAATTTAATGTGCAATTAATTGGTGATAATTGTGTTTAATCAAAAAAAAACCGCCATACGGCGGTTTTTTTTGGTGTTATTTTTTAAATACGTTATAGAAGTGGATGAAGTTTTTTGCTATCTGCATCTTTGTGGCTTCTTCGTCTATTATTCCATCACGGAAGGCTACGAGTGGGTTCCAAAACACAGTGCGTCCAACCGCAAATCCAATAACCCCAGGAACTCCCTTACCAGCACGAATCCATTTTTCAACAACAGTGTCTGTTTCACCTCGGCCAAGAATAATGATTCCAACTTGTTCACGTTCTGGTGTATTGCATGCTTGTGCTGACACAATTTCATACATTTCACGCTCCTCAAATCCTTCAATTTTCCATACATCACATTCAATACCAGCATTTTGCATTTCTTTGATCATACGCACGACGAGTCCAGGTCGAACTTCGAGATCGTAACGATGTTTTTCTCCACCGACTGATTCAAGTTGTTCCTTTGTTGCTGGAACTAGTGGCTCGATGAGAAGTTTTATGTTGTGCGCGTGGACAAAGTCCGAGAGTACTTTGAGACGGGTTAGTTGGCGCTTATTCATATCAGCATCGCCTTCGGGATTGTAACGGACCAGTGCTTTTGCAAAAGTTGCTTTAAAATCAAGAAGGTGAGTCCCAAAATCAGACCCAAATTCAAACATGAATTCTTCCTGACCACTTTTTTCGACTGTCTGCATTGTCTTTAGACCTTTTGATACAGCGTCACGTAAAATATCCCCACCAAATATTTCATCAACAAGAACACAGAGCTCATTTTCTGGCATGCCGAGCTCTTTGGTTGCTACGAAGATTGATTCGTAAATAATATGCTTAAATTTTTTTACTTTTTCAATTGTTTCCGCTGTTGGATTTTCTTCGCCAAAAAGGCCTTTGGAAAAGCTTGCACGATGGTCAAAAGGGAGTACGCAAAGTGTCTGTGAGTGTCCATATTTCATAGAGTTCTATTTTACCACGAAAAAAGATATGGGGTATCTTTGTTGGTTTGTAGAGCTTCTTGTATAAGGTTGGTGTGTATTAATGATTTGATATTACAAGGAAACCCTACTAACATTGAGCGGTAGTTACGTGTAATTCATCATTATGAAAAAAATTATTTTAGGCTTTGCGATAGTGTCTTTTTTATGCGGATACGGTTCTGTTAGTGCTTATTCAATCGGAGATCGTGATATTTCATCATATTCAATTGACGAGTTACGTGCAATTTTGACCCAGATTCAAAAGAAAATAGAGGGGATGAAGGTTGTTGAGAAGGGATGTTTTGTCTCAGAGAGTGATTTATCTTTAGGTGATGGTGAAGCAGGTGTTATGTCTGCCGATGTTAAACGACTTCAAGACTTCTTGAGGGAGAAGAAATTTTTTGATTACAAGAGCACTGGTTACTTCGGCAAACTCACAAGTGCGGCACTTGTTACATATCAAAAGAGTGTTGGTGTTGGAGGGACAGGTGTTTTTGATAGTGCGACTCGTCTCAAGGTTCATGCCTCGAGTTGTACTGCTGGTAAGGAATATGCGGTAACCACTGAGGTAAAAAAACCAACAATAGAAAAAAAACAGTATGAGGTGCAAAAAGGTTCAGTATCATCTCTTGGAATAAGTGGTTCAGAGAGTTCTGTTACATGGACTGTTGGTGGTTACTCATCACAAGGTTTCAAAGTTGTATGGTCAAAAACTTCGGGCGCAACATATCCAACCCGATCGACTGATAAATATTATTACACAAGTAATCCTGGTGATCGATCAGCGAACCTCGATGCGTTTAATGGTAGTGGTACCTATTACGTGAGGGTTTGTGAATATTTGGGTGGTAGGTGTGGTTTCTATTCAAACGAGATTAAAGTTTCTCTTTAAAAAAATAAACACTCGCCGCTCTGTCGGCGAGTGTTTATTTTTGCTACACTAGTAGACAATTATATTAAACAAACGATTCAGATGAAAATCTTTTATTTCCAGGCAGAAGAGTGGGAAAAGGGCTACGTTTCAGAAAAGCTGAAAGATCATTCAGTTACCTTTTTTAATAATAGGCTTGAGGATAATACTAATCTTCAGGATGATGAGGTTGAAATTGTATCTGTTTTTGTTAATTGTCACATTGGCAAGGAGGAAATGGATCGTTTTCCAAAATTGAAATGTATCGTGACCCGTTCGACGGGCTATGACCATGTTGATATTGCCGAGGCGACAAAGCGAGGCGTCGTTGTTTCAAATGTTCCGTCGTATGGCGAAAACACCGTTGCTGAGTTTGCTTTTGCGCTCCTCTTGGCTATTTCGAGACGTATTTACGATTCATTTAAGAGGATTAAAGATACGGGAATATTTTCCGCTGATGGATTGCGTGGTTTTGATTTGAAAGGTAAGACAATTGGAATTATTGGAACAGGAAAGATAGGCAAACATATGATCCGTATGTCGAAAGGATTTGATATGAATATTGTTGCATACGATGCTTTTAAGGATGAGAAAGCCGCAGTGGAGCTCGGGTTTACATACATGACACTTGATGAACTTCTCAGTGCATCAGACATCATATCGGTACATGCGCCGTATTTGCCCTCAACGCACCATATGATAAACCTCGAGAATGTTGCCAAGATTAAGCGTGGTGCGGTGCTTATTAATACCGCGCGTGGTGGATTGATTGATACAGCTGCTATCGTGCTCGCGCTCAAGAATGGTACGTTGGCTGGCGCCGGACTTGATGTACTTGAAGAGGAGGGGTATCTCATTGATGAGGATGCACTGCTTCTTTCGGCTCACCCCAATATTGAATCGCTTAAAACAACACTGGAAAACCATTATTTAATGGAGCATCCGTGTGTGATCATCACCCCACACAATGCTTTTAATTCAAAAGAAGCAATCGAACGGATTGTCCTAACCTCTATTGAAGATATTGCTGGGTTTGTGGCTGGTTCTCCTAAAAACGTGGTGATGGTAAAGTAAAATAGGGATAATAAAAAGCAAGTAATAAAAATACTTGCTTTTTATTATCTTGTATGATATGGTTATATCCATGAACATGAATAATATTTTTGTTCAGATTCCGAGAGGAGACACAGATGATATGTTTTGTGCCTCTCATCAGGGTCAGGTAATTGGGATTCCTGACCAGATGATAACTCTCACCGGATGTGGTGGCAACGATATTATGCCAACACAGCAGAGCCCCAGCAAAACGCCATGTGATATTGATAATATTCACAACACAGCGTTCGACACAGATGATATGTTCTGTGCTGCTCATATCTAAAAGTGGGCCCCGGTCTTTTCGAGGGTGCAACTGTTATCAGTTGCACCCTCTTTTCTTATATCTTTTTTAAGACTACTATAAGCACTATTCATGCAAAACGATTATGGTATTGGTAACTATGTCCTCAAACACCCTCAAAGTAACATTGAGGGGGTTTTTCGTGTTATAGCAGAACATAAAACATACTATGTCGTTGCATCACCACTTGGTGCGTTTAAGGGTTTATTGCCGCGCCGCGTATTATTTAAAGCGACATCTGACTTAGATATTCCAACTGTCGGTGATTTTATCTGTGCTCGCCGTATAGGTATGTCTCAGGAGGTTGCTATTCAAAAAGTACTTCCGCGTGTATCCGTGCTCGTGCGTAAAGATGCTGTTGAGGAACGTAAGGCGCGTGAGGAGGTTATTGCGTCAAACATTGATGTTGTTTTTGTTGTGCAGGGTTTGGATGAGGGGGTGAATAGCTCACGTTTATCGCGGTATATTGCAATGGTGAGGAGTGGCAATTCACGTCCTGTAATTGTGCTCAGCAAATCTGATCTAGACCCTAATGCAAAAGAGAATGCAGAGGCTGCAACCAAGGAGCTTGGTGTTCCTGTTATCCTTGTTTCTGCAACGCGTGGTGAAGGTGTTGATGCCTTGAGGCGGGCCTTGAAACCAGGTGAGACGTGTGCTTTTATTGGTCGTTCAGGTGCTGGAAAATCAAGTCTTATGAACAAACTTGCAGAGAGTGATTTGGCACAAGTCGGCGCAGTCCGTGAGGGTGATGTAAAAGGCAGGCACACAACTGTTCACCGTGAATTGTTTGGCATTTCAGGAGGGGTGTTTATTATCGATACTCCGGGAACACGTGAGGTTGCACCATGGGCAGAAAAAGAGGCTGTTGTTGATGCGTTTGATGATATTAAAGCATTGGCAACAGAATGTGAGTATAGTGATTGTGATCATATAAAGAGTGATGGATGTGCAATTCGTAATGCCGTTTTGTCTGGATTATTACCAAAAAATCGTTACGACATATTCATATCAATGATTACTGCAGCACGAAAGAAGGAAGCTGCAACACAATCGATGGAAGATAGAAAACGACGTGGTAAGTCAATCTCAAGGGAATTACGCCGATTCTACAAAGACAACAAATAAAACACTCTTTTCTTATGTCAGCGGAACATATTCGAGTTGATGTGGAGACGGGTGCATCGAAGGAGTCGGTGCATAAAATAGGGCTAAACCTCTATGCTGTTTCGGTGTGTGCAAAACCAGAACAGGGAAAAGCTAATAAGTGTGTTCTAGAGGTGATGCGTCGTTACTTTAGTCATTCCGCTCGTGTTATAAAAATCGTAAGCGGACATCATGCGCCACGAAAGACGATTCTCATCGAGAGAAGCAACTAACAGGTAGAAGGAAGCTTTTTTAGTCTTGGTGTATACTGTTCATGTCGGTTTTTTATATATTTAATCTCATCAGCACATGCGAAAGACAATCAAGGCAACACATTTTGAGCTTACCCCTGCTATTTCTGATTATCTCGAGAAGAAGATTATTTCACCAATTGAGAAGCTTATGGGCAAGGATGATTCGGCTATTGTTGACATCGAAGTTGGAAGAACGACGGCACACCACAAGCACGGCGATGTGTTTCGTACTGAAGTGAGTGTACATGGTAAAAAGATGAGTCTCCGTGCTGAAAAAAGCCATGTTGACCTGTATGGTTCTGTTGAACTTGTTCGAGATGAGATTATTCGTGAGATTGAAAACTCGATTAAGAAAAATAGGAGTATTGTAAGGCGGGGTTCAGCAAAGATTAAGTCACTTTTTAGAAAGTCTGCTGTAGAAAAATAATTATATTAAGTGTTGTGATATGATAGTGGGGCAATCATGATTCATTCTGTTAATTTTGTAACCACTCGGGATAGGTTGGCGGTCGTTGTAGCGATAATGATTTTTTTTATTGCCACAATAGTTACGTCAATTATCATTGTCGCTTCGTCTTTAGGACACGTTGCCAATCGCCTTAACCCCTCTCTATATGATGATGGAGTTGAGTATGTCGATAGGATGTAGTTTGAAATGTAAAACCACCACTCAATTGTGGTGGTTTTATTTATGGCTAATATAATTAGACCAGCTTATCTCTTTTTTTCCTTCAGGAATAACAGAAAGAAGGGTGAGTTCATTCTTTTCATTAATTGTCGCATTGGTGACTACAATGCGTGTTTTTTTAATGACACCAGAGGGATCTTTGTGTTCGTCGAAGAAAAAAGCTTTTGGCCAACCTGTATATGCTTTTATTTTAAGAAGATTTATTCGCGCTGGGGCAGTAAAGTCGAGAAGGGCTTCTTCTTTAGAAATTTTCTTTGTGAATGTTGCCTTGTTGTGATCTTGTTCTCTTTCTGAAATAGTTCCTGCAATCCAGAGAGGTAATACACGTGCAAGGGGTTGTCCACCAAATTGACCAAGTTCTTTTTCAAAGGTAATTCGATCGAGTGGCCATGAGCTTGGTATTATTTTTTCTTGCGCAATGATTGGTCCATGGTCCATTTCTTTATCGAGACGCATAATAGAGACCCCCGTATCTTTCATATCGAGTAGTATCGAATATTCTATTGGTGCTGGGCCACGTAAGAGGGGAAGAAGTGATGGGTGTACATTGAGGGTTTTATGTGACGGTAAATAAAGAATATTTTCAGGGATTATTTTACCGTATGATGCAACGATGAAAACATCCCATCCACTCTCGGGCATTTTCGCACGGATTTGTTCCTCGAATTCTGGTGTGCGAATCTTTTCAGGTTCAAGTGTGGGTATCCCATATGTGTCAGCCCACTCTTTTACTGGGGTTGGCGTTACGACAAGTTTCCGTCCTTGTGGGCGGGGGGGTGTTGTAACAATGAGTGCTGGCACTATACCCGCACTTTTTAGTTCGTTTAATACAAAAATGGAGAAAGGTGAAGATCCAAAATAGACAATGTTCATTGGTTTATTCTGTTTTACGTTTTTCGGGTGGTATGTCTTCAACATCAACCGCGCGATCAATAAATAATTTTCCATCAAGGTGATCTGTCTCATGTTGGAATATCTGGGCCAAGAGTCCCGCCCCGCCTATTTCAAACCACTTACCATTTACGTCTTGAGCACGTACTTTTGCTTTGGTTGAGCGTTCAATTTGACCGTAAAGGTAACGCACCGAGAGGCACCCTTCATCAACCATTTTTTTCGTACGAGACTTTTTTATTATTTCAGGATTGATGAACGCAAGGTCTGCGTATTTTTTATTTTCTGCTTCATCTGGATAGAGCATTTCGAATACTTTTCCAGATACAACAAAAATGCGGAGTGATATACCGATTTGCGGTGCGGCTAAAGCAACACCGTCATCTTGTTCGGCGAGCACGTCGCTCATTTTTTCAATTATAGATTTGAGCTCAGTACTACCAAACTGTTCATTTGGTATTGGTTTCGCAATCATGCGAAGTACGGGATCATCCTTCTGGACTATGTTCATGGTCATAACTATATCAAAAGACTATCTTTATATCATGCTTTCAGGATCAACATTTACGATTGTTGATGGAGGGAGCGATCGTAATACGTGTGTCATTTTATGGTTAGGCCATTTTTCTCCTGTGCGTATGATTGCCGATAAACCAACGGTGTTTCCTCCCATTGATACAAAGGCGGGGAACACATCGACTTCACTATCGGTCAGTTTTTGTTTGAGGTTTTCTATTTCAAGAGCAACTGATTCTCGATTACCAACGGCGGTTGTTTTGATGATCGTCGAGAATGGTGGAAAAGATAACTTCTTTCGTGTATCGAGCTCTTCTCGATAAAAATCAATTATATTCCCCTTGCGGCCATATAAGATAACAGGCTCGTCTGGTTTTCTGGTTTGCAAGAGGAAGTGTTTTGTTGCAAGTGCTCGTAGGCGTGCAATCGTAACGAACGCACGTTCGTTCATCCTAAAATCTGGAATGAGAAAATATGAATCGATTGATGCCACTGCAACATTTTCAATTTTTCTCGATGCGTATGGAATAGCCATTTCTGTACCAACGAGGACTGAACCAGGTGATGCGAGCCATGTATCAATAATGGTCTTTGCTTTTTTATGAGTCGTTGCGGTTGTTGAATCAAGCCTGAATATTTTTATATCAGGAAAGGTTTCAGTTAATTCACCCTCGACAGATTCAGTCCCTACGCCAAGTGATTTAAGTTTCCAGCTACCACATTTTTTACATCGTGCATGCGCATCAGACCTCATACCACAACGATTGCAGAGAAAGAAACGGGTTTCATCTTTACCATAAAGAACCATTGTTGCACCGCATTTTTCACATGAAAATATCGATTCACAGTCGCCACAGACAGTTGATGTTGCAATGCCTTTACGTGCGGCAAAAATGAAAAGGAGTGAATTTGATTCACGTGTATACCGAACAAGATCGGTGAGTTCTTCAGATAGAATTCGATATCCTTTTTCTTTTGGTTTATAAGCACGCATATCAACGACGGTATCTTCGGCCGTTGAAAGTGATCGCATTGATAGTGGTGCAAATTCAACTAAATCACCATCATCGTGACGTTTGAGTGTTTCAACGCGAAGGCATGAGTCACCAATAAGGAAATCGGTGCCGAGGTTTTGTGCCAATCGTTCTGCTGCGTACCGAGAATCAACGAATGGGCGAGATTGGCTTTTCCATCCACGCGCGTTTTCACGGTCTATGATAATAATAGACAGATCTTTTCGAGGGATTGAAAGGAATGAACCTGTGGCGAGTATGAGTACTGAGTGTGTATCAGAAATTGCTTTGTTCCAATGCAAGACGAGTTCTTTTTGTCCCTTACTTGAATCAAACGCGTACGTATAACTCTCTATTCCTTTCTCTAGTTTTTCTTTTGCACGTCTAACATCTTCGGTTGTTGGCATAATGATCAACACTGATTGTTTTCGCGCAAACCTTTCACGTACGATACCTTTGTAGTGTGCATAGCGGTCTTCATCAGGTTCTTGAAGCACGAATGATTGATGGGTAGCGGTGATGTATGCAGTTTCCGAAACATCTGACGCTATATCAGGATGGGACAAAAGTGCTTTTGGAATGAGGTCGCTAATAACTGATCCTATTGAAGATGTGTTGAAGTCGGCGACTTCGCTAACAGTCTTCATGAAAGAGAGGGTGAATATTTTGCGCCCACTCCCCGTTATTTTACGCATCTCAAAATCGGCTGATTTTATCTCAGACTTTACCTCTTTTGCAGATATGCATGAAACTACAAGTCCGTGCGCTTTCTTTGCTCGAAGGGGAATATCAACAATCGATCCTTCGTCTATAGGGTCCTTTGAAAAATAGGACAGGGAATCAAGCGATATGCCGCGGGCTATGGGGATTACCGATATTACAAACACAGGGCTACTCTACGCGAAAAAATGATTAAAATCAAAGCTTTTTGTAAAAGCTCGTTCACTTCAAAAAAGCGTAACTGAGCTTTAGAGAGCGCTTACTTGCTTATGGGCATCGATTTTATACTGTAATTATTTCTATATCCTCGGGTCGATGTAATTAGAATATCACCACAGTTAGTTCGTTTTTTTTACAAATCCCTAAACACCTCTATTTTTGCGCCAATCGTGTTGAGCCGAGCGGCAAGGTCTTCGTATCCACGATTAATGTTGTATACATTACGTAGGATTGATGTGCCTTCTGCAGCGAGCATGCCAATCATGATGATAACGGATGGACGCAGTGCTGGTGGGCAAACAACCTCGGCGCCTTTTAGTTTTGTTGGACCCTTGATGTAAAAGCGATGGGGGTCAGCAAGGATTGTTTCTGCACGAAGCTTATCAAGTTCTTTGTAGTAAATGGCACGTTCTTCATATACCCAGTCATGAATAAATGTTTCACCCTCTGCTTGCGTTGCAATAACGGCAAAGAATGGGAGATTATCCATATTGATGCCAGGGTAGGGCATGGCGTGAATTTTTTCATCAAGCGCTTTCAATTTTGATGGTTTGGTTTCTATGTCAATAAGGTTTGTTTTACCGTTTGTTGCTTTGTAGATTTTCGACCTCTTATATCTGAAGCCCATTTTTTCGAGTTTCAAGAGTTCGAGTTCAAGGAAATCAATAGGGCAGCGTTTGATGGTGATGTCTGATTTGGTAACAATTGCAGCAGCAAGGAGTGACATTGCTTCGATTGGATCCTCTGAAAGGAAGTATTCAATATCTTTACTAACTCGACCCTCTTTAATGCCGTGCACTATCATTGTTGATGTACCAACCCCTTCAATTTTTGCACCAAGAAGTTCAAGGTAGAAACAAACGTCTTGGACTTGATAATTTGCTGATGCGAATTTAATAACTGTCTTTCCTGGAATGAGCGCGGTTGCCATAAGTACTGCTTCGGTAACCGTATCTCCCGCTTCGTACATAATTATTTCTCGATTGCCTCTGAGGCCGTCATGTGACACTTGGTAGTATTTTGAAGTTGTTTTTATATTAATACCAAGTGTTTCAAGTGCGTAAAGATATGGCTGAATCGTTCGTGATCCAAGTTTACAACCGCTTGCCTGGGGCAAGTCGAATTGCTTCATTCGATGAACAAGGGACCCTGCCATCATGATGACGCTGCGTGTTTTTGCCGCAGAGTCATATCGAACAGTTTTCATGCTAAAGGTTTGAGGTGGAGTGATTTTCAAATCATTTCCAATCCATTCAATTTTAACTCCAATCGATTCAAAAACTTCGACGATGCGGTTTACCTCTTCTATCTTCGGAGTATTTTTTATAGTTGTTGTACCTCGGTTTAAAAGTGATGCGCACATGATACCAACAGCGCCGTTTTTTGAGGTGCGGACGGTAATTTCACCCGACAACTTTCTACCACCCTCAATACGAAAATTAACCGTACCACCTTTTGATAGGGAAACGATTTCGTGGTTGAGTGCCTCGGATAATTTCGCAAGTGTTTCGGTTGAGAGGTTTTGCTCACCTTTTTCAATACGTGCAATAACTGATTGAGTTGAGCCAACTTTTAAGGCAAGGTCGCCCTGGGTCATATGCCTATCTTCACGAAGCCGTGCAATCATTGCGCCAATTGCCTGGAGTGTCTCAGTTGTTTTTGTTTCCATATGTTCAAATGAAATTGAATATGAAGAATAGTATAGCATATATGCTATATATTTGAATACATGTATTCGTGTTGAATATGTAGGTAGAATAAGTCTCGACCCAGTGAAAGTGTAAGTTTTTATTTTTTCTGTAGAAAAAATAAGTGCACCATATAGGCTTTTTTCTATCGTGGATAGCTCGCTCGCGGAAAAGTCTTTTTTTTGTTCTACTATTAAAAAGAGCTCCTTTTACCTATGAAGAAATACATATATTTGTTCTTTCTGTTCGCGTGCCTTTGGGCGACGCTGTTTGCTGATACGTCTCAGTCAGCTCGGGAAAAAATACTTGTTGGTTTTCAATATAAACCATTCGAAGTGCCGACCGTCTCGGATGATGTGGTTGTACTTAAGCCATTTCCTGTCATTGCCGAAAGGATTGATACTGAACGTTCGTTTCGAAAACTGTATGTTCTTTTTAACCCTCATTCCACCAAATCTGAATCAGATGATTCGTCGGGTAGTAAAATTTTTGGTATATCATTTGCTTTTGATGGGTACTCAGAGGGTCCATTGGAATCTTTGCAGTATGCGATTAAAGATCTGCGTCAAATGGAAAAGAGGTTGCGTGGTGGTGTTCCAATAGGTTCGAATGCAACTCTCTATATTCGTACGGGTATTCGTTGGAAAAGCGATTGGTTTCCAAAAGGACTTGAGGTTTGGTTGCCATTTAGACACAGTTCGATTTGGGGGGTAGGTATTCGTATTGACGATAAGGCGTTTAGGGAGCTCTTTTAAAGAAACCCCTAAAACATTTAGGTGTGACAATGTGCTACTTACATATCTGTAAAGATCCAGATTCTAGTCGCCAGTCTTTTAAACAAGATATGGCGACTTTTAATTAGAATATGTGATACCATTTATTACATATGATTCATGATGTTATTGAGCGTATCGCCGTGATACATCGCCCAGATGCTGGTGGCGATGTCCTTGCTTGGAAAGACAGGGTATATGGTTTTGTGACGAGTCATTTTCCAAAAGCATCAATTACAAATCCCGAAGATGCTCAAGTTGTTATTGTTCTTGGTGGTGATGGGTCTATCCTTGAGGTTGCAAAGCGCTATTCCGAAAATAATCCACTCATTTTTGGGCTTAATATGGGTCATGTTGGATTTCTTGCGTCGGTACGTAACGAGGTTGATTTTGAGGCGGGTATTTCAAAATTGCTTACTGGTCATTTTCATGTTTCGAAACGATCAATGATTAGAACATCGCTTATTCGTCGTGGTGTGACACTTTGCACAACCGAATGTCTAAATGATGTCTTTGTAAAGAGTCTTGCTGGTATGTGTGAGCTTTCTATTTCAATAGATGGTACTGATGTACAGAGGGTTCGTGGTACCGGAGTTCTTGTCTCAACCCCTACAGGTTCAACTGCATTTAACCTATCTGCGCATGGACCAATTATTATGCCAACGATTCGATGTATGGCCATGACTGAACTTTTGGACCACGACATTCCAACTCCAAGCGTCATTGTTGATGGTGATCAAGAATTGCGGATTAAAATTCTCTCCTTCAGAAAGAGTAATACATTTGTTTTAAAAAATAATAATGAACCAGTCGATGTTATTTTGTCAGCAGATAGTGCTGATGTGTATCCGCTCGAGGTCGAAGATGAAGTGTTGGTATCTATGTCAGATAAAACCGTATCCATCGTTGAATTAGAGGATGGTTATTTTGTGAAAAGCCTCCGTGAAAAGTTTTCGTTTAAATAGCACACATTTTAATGCATGTTGTGAAGTTACAGGTGTGATTCTTTTTGGTACCATATAGGAGTCTGCTCAGAATCTAATCGTCTCAAAACAGACAGTAGACTTGCCTGTTAAAACGAAAGAATTCTGGTCAAAAACAATTCAGCGCTCGTCAGCGTATCTCGATACACCTTCTCGCGCTTCATCGTTTTTGCCTTATAATTCTTTCGTTTTTCCAAGGCACTAGATTCTGAGCAGACTCCAAACATCATGATAAAGAATTTCATCATCAAACAAATGGTTAGGTCTCAGCTCAAAGGAATACCAAAAGAACAGCAGGATATTATTATCGATATGGTTGAAAAGAATCCAGCCTTTTTCGAAAACATTTCAAAGGAGGTGAAGGAAAAGGTGGATAGTGGTAAGGACCAAATGGCAGCCACCATGGAAGTGATGGCAAAGCACAGGACCGAGCTCCAGAAACTCATGCAAAAGTAGGTCAATAAAACACACGGCAAAATCATTGCTGTGTGTTTTATATAAAAAACCACCGTATCTACTTTCGCAAATACGGTGGGTGTGTAGTGGTGGCACGAAGCCAACACTACTTTGAATGTTCCAGAAACCTCTCACCGAGGGTGGAAATTTCCATGATTGAAACGGTGAAGTGCTTGGGGAATATTCTTGGCAATTAAAAAGCGCCCACACTGAAGGGCGCGTTAGGGGTGAATATGAACACCTCTATAATCTTTATCTTTTTGAAACAACATGAGTGGGACAAGGGTCCGCTCCAACGATTTATTACCTAATTTTGTTTTGAGTGATAGGTGAAAAATTATTTCGGTGGGGTTATTGGGGTTATATTCATATTCAACATGTACATGGTCGTGTAAATATTGAAGCAATTGCGTTCCATCATCACAATCAAGTAATCTTGGTGGACCTGGGACGAGTTCTGTGAAGTGCACTTTACGTGATTCACCCGAGGCGGTTGTGATTTCAAGACGAAGTTCGATCTGATTGTGTTTTTCAACACTCCAGCCGAACGAGTAATGTGTACGTGGTGAGAACTCAAACCTGTTTGGATTTATTGCTTGGATTTTTGGTTTCGTGTGCATGATAAAGAACTTTTTATTTATAAAAATGACACCAAATATCAATGCGGTCAAACCGATTCTGTTGATTAATCGATGCCTATCAAGTACCATACTGTTCTATGTCACTTTCAATTGGAATTGTCGGTCTCCCAAACGTTGGTAAATCAACGCTTTTCTCTGCACTCACTAAAAAAGGTGTGCTTATTGCAAACTATCCATTTGCCACGATCGATCCATCGGTTGGTGTTGTTGCTGTTCCTGATGAACGTCTTTATAAATTAGCTGAATTCTCAAAGACACAGAAAACCGTTCCTGCGGCGGTTGAATTTGTTGATATTGCAGGGCTTGTAAAAGGTGCTTCAGAGGGTGAGGGGTTGGGCAATCAGTTCCTTACAAACATTCGCGAAACTGATGCCATTGCAGAGGTTGTCCGTATTTTCGAAGATGACAACATCATTCACGTTGATGGAAAGATTAATCCAATGAAGGATATCGAGGTTATTAACCTTGAACTTATTTTGGCTGACCTTCAAACCGTCACAAAGCGTGCATCAAACGTCGCTCGTGAGGTAAAGTCCGGTAAGAAAGAGGTGATCCTCGAGGCTGGGCTCCTCGCCAAGATTCAAAAAGTACTCGAAGAGGGGAAACTTGCTAATACGATTGTTGTCGATGAATTTGAGGCTCCTGTCCTGAAGTCGCTTCATCTTCTTACAACCAAAAAATTTCTTTACATTTTAAACAAGAAAACTGGTGGGGTAAACCTTGATGAAACCAAAGACGAGCGTTGGAACGCGCTTATGGCGTTTCTTACATCAAGTGGTTCTGGCTGGGTGACTGTTGACGCCGGAATTGAAAATGATTTGAAGGATATGACTGATGGTGAAAAGAAAGAAATGCGCGAGGGGTTGGGTGGTGTTAATAATGGTATCAATGACCTTATTAAAAAGGGGTACGAATTGCTTGGTCTTATCACATACTTTACTACTGGTGAAAAAGAGACTCGTGCCTGGACCATTGAACGTGGTTGGACTGCACCGCTTGCTGGAACTGCGATTCACACTGATTTCAAAGATAAATTTGTTCGTGCTGAGGTCGTTGAGTGGGACAAACTTATAGGGGCTGGATCATTTGCTGCTGCTCGTGAAAAAGGCCTTATTCGAACCGAAGGAAAGGAATATATTGTAAAAGACGGCGAGGTGATGGAATTTAAGATTTAACCAAGAAAAAAATGCTCAGTGAGCATTTTTTTCTTGGTTAAATGGTAATGTCTGCGGTTTGGTGAATGTTACTTTTTGCTTTGTGGTATTGTTGTATACAATATGGAACCACAACAAAAAATATCGGTTGGACCAAAGGAGTTTTTCCTCCACATAGGCGCGCTTATAACGCTCGTCGCATCAGTGGCAAGTATCATAACCATTCTCTTTACGGTGATTGAAATTATCTTACCAGATGTTCTTAATACGTATTACGGTTACCAATTCTCGGGTACACGATTTGCTCTCGCAACACTTATCACCGTATTTCCAGCTTATTATTATATTGCCCGTTATTTGAGGCAAGAAAGGGAAGCTCACCCTGAAGTGTCTCTCGCGTGGGTACGAAAGTGGCTTACAGGTTTTATTGTGTTTGTGACAGGGGCCGTGGTTCTTGGCGATGTTGTTTCACTCCTTTATGGATTTGTGAATGGGGAACTCACCTCACGATTTGCTTTGAAGTCATTCGCGGTTCTCCTCGTTGTAGTGGTGCCTTTTCTCTACTACTTTTTTGAAGCAAAAATCGACATGCCACGCTCAAGAAAAATTATTTCAATTATTGCGTATGTGAGCCCTGTCATTGTCCTCGGGTCCATCATCCTCGGGTTTGCTTATACTGGTCTCCCGGGTACTGCTCGTGATCTTCGTCTTGATGGGGAAAAAGTGAATGATCTGCAGAGTATTCAGTGGCGTATTACTGATTTTTACACTAATAAAGGATCAGTCCCTACTAATTTGGCTGAAGTTACCGATAATCTTAATGGTGGTATTAATTTTAAAGATAGGGAAACAGGTGAACCTTACGCATATGTAAAAACAGGAGACAAGGCTTTCAAACTCTGTGCGGTATTTCATAGGGTTACTGATAAGGATGCTAGTTATCCAATAACAAACACAAACGATACATGGACGCATGGTGCGGGGGAATATTGTTTTGATCGAACAATTAATACCGCTCTCTATCCAGTTACTCCAGTCATGAAAGTTCAGTCAGTGCAATAAGGTAAAGGTGGCCAGCAAAAAAAACAACAACCTGTGTAGGTTGTTGTTTTTTTTGCTGGCCACTAGGTATTTTTTGTGGTTATATTGTATGCACAACTATGAAGAAGTACGATCATAAAAAAATAGAAGGAAAGCAACAGAAGGCGTGGGCAAAAACAAAGCTCTATACAACAAAAGAAGATACAAAGAAGCCAAAGTATTATGTTTTGGATATGTTCCCATACCCATCAGGTGAAGGTCTGCATGTGGGGCATCCAAAGGGTTATATTGCGACCGATGTTGTTTCTCGTATGAAGCGTATGCAAGGGTTTTCGGTCCTCCATCCAATGGGTTTTGATGCCTTTGGCTTGCCTGCAGAAAATTATGCAATCAAGATGAAGGTCAACCCTGCGGTTGCGGTTGCAAAAAATGTTGCACGATATAAAAAACAACTCGAAATTTTAGGTTTTGATTATGATTGGAATCGCGAAGTAAATACAACCGACCCTGCGTTTTACAAATGGACACAGTGGGCATTCCTTAAAATGTATGAAAAGGGTTTGGCTTATGAATCATCAGAGCCGATCAATTGGTGTCCATCATGTAAGACTGGTTTGGCAAATGAAGATTTGGAGGATGGTAAGTGTGAACGCTGTGGATCTGTTGTCGAAAAGAAACCTATCCGCCAGTGGGTTATCAGAATTACAAAATATGCAGATAGGCTTCTTGCAGACCTCGACGCTTTGGATTGGCCTGAATCAATCAAAGAATCTCAGCGAAATTGGATTGGAAGATCAGAGGGCGCAGAACTTGTTTTTCCAGTTGTAAATGCTTCTACAAAGCACGAGCTTTCAAACATTACCGTTTTTACAACACGCCCCGATACTCTTTATGGGGTGACATATGCTGTTGTTGCACCTGAACATGCTCTTCTTACAAAACTCAAGACGGAAAATCCAGCAGCGGTTTCGAATTGGGCTGAAATTGAGTCGTATACGGCTTCTGCAAAAGCGAAATCAGAAATCGACCGAACTGATGTAAAGAGGGAAAAGACAGGCGTTATGGTTCACGGTGTCTCGGTAAAAAATCCAATCACAGGTGAATTGGTTTCACTTTTTGTCGCTGATTATGTGTTGGCTGATTACGGCACTGGTGCTGTTATGGCGGTCCCTGCTCATGATGAACGTGATTTTGCTTTTGCAAAACGTTATGGGCTTCCCATTAAAGAAGTTATTTTAGGTGGCGACATAAAAACTGGTGCATTCGCTGGCTTTGGCACACTCGTTCATTCGGGGCATTTTTCTGGACAAAACGCAGAGGTAGCACAGAAAGGAATTGTTTCCGAAGCAAAAGGTAAATGGGTTGTTAAATTTAAGTTGAAAGACTGGGTCTTTTCTCGCCAGCGTTATTGGGGTGAACCGTTTCCAATCATGCGTGATGGTGATGTTGTTGTGCCTGTGTCTGAAAAAGATCTTCCTGTTATTTTGCCAAAGGTGAAATCGTACGAACCCTCTGGTACCGGTGAATCTCCTCTCGCGACAATAAAAAAGTGGGTCGAAGTAAAGATTGGTAAAGAAAAATCAGCAAAGAAAATGATGCGCGAAACCAACACTATGCCACAGTGGGCTGGTTCATCATGGTACTACTTGCGTTACATGGATCCTCGAAATTCAAGTAAACTTGTTGATCCAAAAAAAGAACATTATTGGAATGAGGTTGATCTGTATGTTGGTGGTGCAGAACATGCAACACGCCACCTGATCTATGCTCGGTTTTGGCATAAGTTCCTTTTTGATATGGGGGTCGTTTCGACAAAAGAGCCATTTAAAAAGCTTCAGTCGGTTGGACTTATTATGGCCGAAGACGGCCGCAAGATGTCAAAACGTTACGGGAACGTTGTGAACCCTGATGATATTGTTGCAACATATGGTGCGGATACCATGCGCGTGTATGAAATGTTTATGGGTCCATTTGACCAAGCGATCGCGTGGAATACACAGAGCATGATTGGTTCACGTCGATTTATTGAACGTGTATGGAGACTTGGTGAAAAAGTATCAACAACCAAGAAACATGTAGATACTCCAGTTATTGAAGCGGTGCTTAACAAGACGATAAAAAAAGTAACTGAAGATATTTCGATGATGCGTTTTAATACGGCGATTAGTACGCTTATGGCGACGATGAATGAGTTCGAAAAAAACGATATGTTGTCGCGTGGTGCGTATGAAAAATATCTTAAGTTGGTTGCACCATTTGCCCCTCATGTTGCCGACGAATTATATGCTCAATTGGGTAACAAAAAATCAATACATATAACTTCGTGGCCAATATGTGATGAAACAAAAATTGGTGTAGAAAAAGTGAAAATTGCAGTACAGGTTATGGGGAAAGTTCGCGGTGTGATTGAGGTTGAAAAAGACCTCAGTGAGGCCGTTGCACGAGAATTAGCGTTAGCACTTCCTGAGGTTAAAAAATGGGTTGATGGCAAAGAAATTGTGAAGGTAATTTATGTGCCTGGGCGCATTGTCAATATCGTTGTCAAGGGGTAGTCTTGACAAAGAGATAGTGTTTAGGTAGTATCCCTAACTGTAAACAAAAACATTTGAACTGTACTTTTGTGCAGATCGGTGAAATAGAACGCGTATGATAACTTTAAATTTCAAACCAAAAGCTGTTGTAAAAAATCTTCTTAAGTCGCTCGGTGAGCGTCCTCGTGAAGTTATAATTCGTCGATATGGTCTTGGCAAAGAAGCCGATAAGATGACCTTGGAATCAATTGGTAAACTGTACGATATTACACGTGAACGCGTTCGCCAGATTGAGAACCATGCTATTGCCGCTATTCAAAAGTCAAAAGAACATGAAGCAGAGCAAGCTGCTTTCTCAGAACTTGAAAGTATTTTGAATGGTATGGGTGGTGTTATGGCAGAAGAAGACTTGCTTGATGCTGTCTCAAAAGACCCAGGCGTTCAGAATCATATCTACTTTATGCTTGTTCTTGGCCGTGTGTTTAAGTGGCAAAAAGAGGATGAGAACTTTAAGCATCGTTGGCATATTGAGGACGAACATGCTCGCAAAGTTGAAGATGCATTGAGGAAACTCTATAAAAATCTTAAGGATGATGAAATAATTCCTGAGTCAGAAATGCTTGAATCATTCCTTGGACACCTTGAACAGGTTAATGATAAGTATCGTAACAAAGAGATTCTTAAGCGCTGGCTCAATGTTTCAAAGAATGTTGCAAAGAATCCGTTGGGTGAATGGGGTGTTTCTCATTCAAGCAATATTCGTGCGAAGGGTATGAGGGATTATGCATACCTCGTACTCAGGAAACATGGGTCTCCAATCCATTTCCGTGAAGTCGCTAAACAGATTGAAAAAGTGTTTGGTAAGAAAGCACACGTCGCAACAACACATAATGAGCTCATCAAGGACCCTCGTTTCGTTCTTGTTGGTCGAGGCCTCTACGCCTTGAAGGAATGGGGTTATGTCACTGGTGTTGTAAAGGATGTGATAAAAAATATCCTTGAAAAGCACGGTCCTCTTACAAAGAAAGATATTATTGAAAAGGTTATGAAGGAGCGTTACGTTAAGGAGAATACAATCCTCGTAAATCTTCAGAATCCAAAACATTTCAAGAAAGATAAAGAGGGTAAATATACTGCGGCGGCCTCAGCGGTATCAAAGTAAATATAAATAAAAAAAACAACTAGGCTAACAGCCTGGTTGTTTTTTTGCTACAATAGCTGGTATGTTATCGATTTTCAATGACCCAGAGGTTGTCAGGCTTCTAACCACTTTGCAAGTGAGCGTGTTACCTAGGGCAATTGACCTTATTATTCTCTTTGGCGTTGCCTTGTTACCGCTTATTTTAATTAAGCCTACGTTTGAAAATTGGGTTGCGTATGTAAGGACAGGATGGATTGTTGGTCAGAAAAAAGTGCTCCTTGAAATCAAGCTGCCCGCAGAGACATTTAAGTCTCCTGCGGCCATGGAACTTGCTCTGAATATATTTCATGATCCTTTTGGCGACCCAACACCAAAGGCGCGATATTGGGAGGGTAAGGTTCCTACGTGGGCATCGCTTGAAATAGCGTGTATTGAAGGTGAAATTAAGTTCTACGTATGGGCATTTGATAGTAGAAAAGCACTCATCCAAGCAAACCTATATGCTCAATTTCCGGATATCGCGATTTTTGAGGTGGAAGACTATGCTCGGCAAGTCCTCTATGATCCAAAAAAACACGAATTCTGGGGTGCTGAAATATTTAAAGCAAAACCAAATCCATATCCAATTAAAACGTACGTGGATTATGGCCTGAGTAAAGATCCTGATGAAGAGCTTAAAATCGACCCAATGGCACCTCTTATTGAAGGTTTAGGGACGCTTGCGACCACAGATCGTGCGTATATTCAAATTGGTATCAGGGCCCACCGTAAAGAAAAGACAATTTTTAATAATGATGTGGATGATCCGTTTAAAGAAGAGCAGGAAAAAGAACTTGAGAAAGTTATGAAAGATATGATGATTGATGAGAAAACACCAAACGCACTCAAGATGACTGATGCTCGTAAAGACATTATGAATGCGATTAATAAATACGAAGACAAATATGTTTTTGATGTTGTTATTCGTACTATTTATATTGCAGATAAGGATAAATTTAACAAAGGTAATATTGGTGTTTTGGCTGGTGGATTTAAGCAATTTGGTTCAACCTCAAAACTCAATAGTTTTAAACCAGAAGCCATTAACTTTAGTTATTGGTATCAAGATATTGGAGGGGGGAAGGTTTCAAAATGGAAAAAAGATATGTTTGAATGCTATGTAAAACGCTCTTTTTTTCACGGTCCTTATTCCGGTAAAGATTATGTTCTGAAGATTAAGAAAAAGAAACCATCAATTCTTAACAGCGAAGAACTCGCCACCATTTATCACTTCCCAGGAAGTGTGGTTAAAACACCTGCGCTCAAACGTATTCCATCAAAGAGACACCAAGCACCTTCAAACCTTCCTATATAATAATTATGTTGAGATATTGTTTGAAGTGTTACAAAGCAATAGAAGGGGGTGCATCATTGATACTTTTCGGGATCATGGGTGTCTTTCTTGCTTCTATCCTTTTCCACTTTACTCTTTCTGCGCCAGTTGATTTTCCTATCGGTAAATTGTTGTCAGTAGAAAGAGATGTTCCAGTAAGCGGTGTCGCGCAAACTCTCAAGGATGGTCAAGCAATACACTCTACGTTTGTTTTTAGGGTATTTGTCGCTTTATTTGGTAGTAAGGGGGGTGTTATGGCCGGCGATTATGCTCTTAATAAAAAACAAAGTGTCTATTCGCTCGCATATCGATTAGTTCATGCTCAGTACGAACTTAAGCCGGTCAAGATAACAATTCCAGAAGGTCTTAATGTTGCTGAGATAGGCAAGATTCTTTCCGATAATTTGTATCAATTTGATGCAAAAAAATTTAGTACACTTGCTTCTGAGTATGAAGGGTATCTTTTTCCTAATACATACTTTTTTTTACCGACAATAAAACCAGATGAGGTAATACGTGTACTTAATCAAACTTTCAAAGAAACTATCAAACCGATTGAACTTGATATGCGGAAAAGTAAGCACACTATTTCAGATATCGTTACAATGGCTTCGATCCTCGAAGAAGAGTCTCGTGGTGTAGATATGCCCATTGTGGCCGGTATTCTATGGAGACGTTTATCAATTGGCATGCCGCTGCAGGTTGATGCAACGTTTGTATATGTAAATGGTAAAAGAAAGAGTTCAGATCTTACAATGGATGATCTTAAAATAGATTCACCTTACAATACCTACGTAAGAAAAGGATTACCACCAACGCCGATATCAAACCCAGGCCTTGCTGCCCTGAGGGCAGCGATCAATCCAACAGAGAAGCCATATTATTTTTATTTAACTGGGAGGGATGGAAAGATGCATTACGCAGTGACTTTTGATGAACATGTTGCGAATAAAATTCGTTATCTTTACTAGATTCGCGTTCAATTCTATTGTTCTTTTTTCTATTGCTGCTAGTCTGTATAAACACATATCATGTCTCATATTGGTAAAAAAGTTTTTGTTGGATTATCAGGAGGTGTCGACAGCGCAGTTTCTGCTGCGCTTTTGCAACGTGCTGGGTATGACATTACCGGTGTCTTTATAAAAACATGGCAACCAGATTGGATGGAGTGTTCGTGGCGCGAAGATAGACTTGATGCGATGCGGGTTGCAGCACATTTAGATATTCCGTTTGTAACACTTGATTTGATTGATGAATATAAAAAAGGTGTCGTCGATTATATGGTTGCTGAATATAAGGCAGGGCGTACGCCAAATCCCGATGTCATGTGTAACCGTGAGGTAAAATTCGGTGGGTTTTTTATGTGGGCAATGGGGCAGGGTGCGGATTTTGTCGCGACGGGGCACTATGCACAAGTTGTCGAAAAAGAGATTCACGGTAAAAAAGTTTTTGAACTTCACGCAGGTGATGATCTAAATAAAGATCAGTCCTATTTCTTGTGGACTCTTACACAAAAAGAGCTTTCAAAAACACTTTTTCCTGTTGGGACAATAGAGAAACCAGAAGTGAGACGGCTCGCAAAAAAGTTTAGACTCCCCAATGCAATAAAAAAAGATAGCCAAGGACTTTGTTTTATTGGAAAAATTGATTTTGAAGATTTTCTTGCGCATTTTATAGAAAAGAAACCCGGCAAGGTGTTGCTTGCTTCAGGTGAAGAAGTTGGAATCCATGAAGGTGCCATCTTTTTGACGCTTGGTGAACGTCATGGTTTTACGATAACGAAACGCACTCCGTTCGATAAGCCGCTCTATATCGTTTCGAAGGATGTGAATAAAAACACAATCACAGTCTCTGAGGTAAAGCCTGAGACAAAAAATGGTGATACGGTAATTCTCGAAAAAACAAATTGGACGGCCGGCACCCCTCAAAAAGGTGAATCTCTATCTGTGCGTACGAGGTATAGACAAACTCTCTTTACTTGTGTTGTTCAATCAGTTGAACAACACAACGTGGTAATTCGTGTTACTGAAAACTCTTCTGATATTGCTACGCCTGGTCAATCAGCTGTGCTCTATCGCGGAACTCTTTGTCTTGGTGGTGGAGTTGTGCTCTAAATAAAGGTTGTTTTGGTGTGTGCGGTTTTTATGTGAGATTTTTGATATAATGGGCGCCATGTCAAAGACTATATTTGTTCAAAAATCGTCCGGAGTCGTTGAACCGTTTAATGCCCTTAAACTTCGTGGGTCACTTGCTCGTTCGGGTGCGTCAGAACAAACCATTGATGCGATTGTCGCACGCATAGAAGATGATATGGTCGATGGTGTCAAAACATCAGCGATTTATTCGCGCGCTTTTTCACTCCTTAAGCAACTATCGCGTACGGTTGCATCACGATACTCAATTCGTCGTGCTGTTATGGAACTTGGACCGAACGGCTTTCCGTTTGAGCAATTTATTGCAGAAATACTCAAGGTTAAAGGATACGAAACTGCGACCGATCAAATTGTGTTGGGTAAATGCGTTGATCATGAAATGGATGTTGTCGCATGGAAGGAAAAGGAACTCATTATGGTAGAGGCAAAATTTCATAATCAAACAGGTTTTAAATCTGATATTAAAACAGCGCTGTATATCAAGGCTCGATTTGAAGATCTCACTGAAACTGAATTTGAATATGGTGGTAAGCATCGCAAAATGACTGAGGGGTGGCTTGTCACTAACACCAAATTTACCGAGCATGCTATTCGGTATGGTGAATGTAACAACCTCAAACTCATTGGTTGGAACTATCCAAAGGGTGGTAATTTAGAGGATCTTATCAATGAGACGCACCTGCATCCGCTCACGTGTTTAACATCGCTTTCAACAAAGGATAAACAAACACTTCTTAAGAATGGTTTTGTACTCTGTCGCGATATTGAGAACAAAACTGATGCACTTAAATCTTTTGGGATTGACTCTCGTAAAATCCCTGTGATTTTCGAAGAAATACAGACGCTTTACGAATCAGGAATATAAAACACAAGATGGCTTACATTAAAAAAATAGGGAAACGCAGTCCTGATTGGAATTATGGTGGACCAAAATGGAAACTCTCACGATCAAAAATTGACTTATTCGTTGAGTGTCCACGTTGTTTTTATTTGGATAATAAACTCGGTGTTTCTAGGCCAAAGGGCCCTTCATTCACATTGAATATTGCAGTCGACGCTCTCCTTAAAAGGGAATTTGATACACACCGTGCGCACAAGACAGTCCACCCTCTATTGCAAAAATATGGTGTCGATGCGATTCCTTTTGATCATCCTATGATGCTTGATTGGAGGGAAAACTTTGTTGGTATTCAGTATCGTCACAAAGATACTGGACTTCTTATTTCTGGTGCAGTTGATGATATTTGGATAAACAAAGAAGGGGAACTCATTATTGTTGACTATAAAGCGACTTCAAAAGATGGAAAGATAGAATCGCTCTCAGATTCTGGTTGGGATGAACAATACAAGAGGCAAATGGAAGTGTACCAATGGCTTTTGCGTAACCTTGGTTTCAAAGTTTCAAAGACTGGGTATTTTGTGTACGTGAATGGAAAAAAAGATCGCGAAGCGTTTGACGGTAAGCTTGAATTTGATGTCACGCTCATTCATCACACAGGCGACGATTCATGGGTTGATGAAAAGATAAAAGAAATTAAATCGAGTCTCGATTCCGATGTCGTTCCTCAGGCAGATGAGTTTTGTGATTATTGTGGATACAGAAAAATTGCAAGCGATGCACTTATGCCTTTTGCAAAGGCAGCGCAAGCAAAAATAGCAACGAATCAAATCATTGCAAGCCCTTCAAAGAAAAAAAATTCAGTACGAAAGGAAAAAGACGATGTACTTGGAACTACTTCTTTGTTTTAAAAAAAGTAGCATTTTGTCTACCCTGATAATGTATAAAGAGGTGCTGTGTATAATGTGGTCGAGCCTACACTCATATTTTAGTGTATAGTTCAAAGAGGAAAGCACCCCATATATGCAAAATTCAGTACAGTTAAAGAGCCGTAGTAGTCTGTGTAACTGTCTCATTCACCTTATTATCCAGAAGTGTAGAAGGCTCCAAGAAGAATCGATTGTATTGCAGGAGAAGATTGAAGCTTTTGGTGATTATAATCGCCACATGGCAGCCGAGTATTTTGGACGCTCAGTAACCGCAGAAGAAGCACTTAGGTATTATTTGGATCGCCATCAAAAAGTATCTAGAAAGATCTTTGCTCGGCGAATATACTCAGCGAGTTTTCAATCATCCACTGCATCAGTCAGCCTAAAGCGTCATATGTTTCGTTGTGTTCTTCGATACTATCGTACCCTCAAGATTCGAGTGCGCAATCAAAGGCAAATCGCAGAGGTTCTTGGTGATTACAATCGTTGGGTTGCATCCCAGGAAATCAATCGTCCGGTTACTCGAAAAGAAGCCATTGAGCACTATGTTGATCATGGTGGTCCGGTAGCGTTTGCGGAAAAGAGGACTTCGTTTTATTGGTGAAGTGTCTAGCTTACACGGTATATTGGTATTGATTAGTCAGATATTCAGGAAATTCATCCGGCAACGTAGATAACGTTGCCGGATTTTTGTTTTTTTAAATAAGGTATACTGTGCACTGTTTGGTGTGTAGCAAAAACACATTCTTAATATAAAGAAACTATGAATACCTCATGGAATTTAGCAAAAATCTATAAAAGTAATACGGATCCACAAATAGAGAAAGATATTCGTACAACTGAACGTCTTTTCAAGGCATTTGAAAAAAAATACCGTGGTCAGAAAAAGTGGTTTTCCTCAGACGTACAATTGTCTGCCGCACTTCTTCAATATGAACAGACAATCGAAAAAAGTCTTCTTTCAAAACCAGATCGCTACTTTGGGTTCCTTATGGACCTTGATTCTTCAAACGCAACAGCAGAGGCTCTATCAAGCAAGTTATCAATGCGGTACGCACAATTGCAACAGCACATTATTTTTTTTGAGCTTGCCCTAGGGAAACTACCTCATCCTCTGCAGAAAAAATACCTTGCATCAAAAAAACTTGCTCGATACAAGCACTTTTTAAAATATATTTTCCTTAACGGAAAACACTCTCTTTCAGAACCCGAAGAAAAGATTTGTACCATGAAGCGCATCGTTGCTCGCGATTTGTGGATGAATGGTGTTGCAAAATCACTTGCTCAAAAAACGGTTGAGTGGAAAGGTGAGACCGTGCCGCTTTCGTCAGCATCTCAGCTTATTCCACAACTTCCTGTTGATGATAGGCGTGTGCTCCATCAATTATTTATTGATGAACTTAAAAAAGTTTCAGAATTTTCAGAGAGCGAGATGAATGCGGTGTACCTCAATAAAAAAATTGATGATGAACTTCGTGGGTATGGTGATCCCTGGGACGGTACGCTCCTTGGTCATGAAATATCAGATAAAACGGTTAATGCACTTGAAAAAGCAGTAGAGAAACATTTTTCTATTTCCCATAATTTCTTTGAAATTAAAAAGAAGGCGCTCGGTCTCGATCACCTTGAATATTCCGACAGAAACGTCGATATTGCATCGCAGTCATCTGTTATCACCTTCAAAGAGGCACATAATCTTTTTAGATCGATTCTAGAGACGGTTCATCCGATGTTTGTGTCATTCTATGACGATATGTTTGAAGGCGGTCGTGTTGATGTGTTTCCAAGAAAAGGTAAGACCTCGGGTGCGTACTGTGCAGGAACACCTGGGATGCCAACATATGTACTCTTAAACCATATTGATACGTTCAATGCCGCAATGACATTAGCTCATGAAATGGGGCATGCATTTCACACTGATCTATCAAAGTCACAACCACCCTTATACCAAGGGTATTCAACTGCAACCGCTGAGGTTGCAAGTACCTTCTTTGAATCACTTATGTTTGAACATGTGTTTGAACGTGCAACAGAAAGTGAAAAAAAAGTGCTCCTCCATAATAAAATCCAAGACGACATCCAAACTATATTCAGGCAGATGGCGTGTTTCTCATTTGAGAAAGAACTACACAAACGTATCCGAGGAAAAGGGTTTGTTCAAAAAGAAGAAATGGCGGCACTCATGAATGAATCTGTTGCACAGTACCTTGGACCATCGGTGAAACTCAATCCCGATGATGGATACTTTTTTGTGTACTGGAGTCACACAAGGAATTTCTTTTACGTGTATACGTATGCTTTTGGACAAATCGTTTCGAAAGCACTCCTTGCTGAATACAAGAAAAATCCTGCATTCATAGAAAAGATACTAACGTTCCTCAGGGCTGGCGGATCCGATAATCCAGAAAATATCTTTAAATCAATTGGAATTGATG
>CAIMLU010000036.1 GCA_903842365.1 uncultured bacterium | reverse complement strand
TGGTACCGTCATTATCTTCCCACAGAAAAGAAGTTTACACCAATAAAGGCTTCATCCTTCACGCGGTGTCGCTCCATCAGGCTTTCGCCCATTGTGGAAAATTCTCGACTGCAGCCACCCGTAGGTGTATGGACCGTATCTCAGTTCCATCAGTGGGGGTCACCCTCTCAGGTCCCCTAAGCGTCATAGCCTTGGTGAGCCATTACCTCACCAACTAGCTGATACTCAATAGGCCGTTCTTCGAGCGAAAATCTTTACCCCGGAGGGACTATCGGGAATTACCTTGTCTTTCGACAAGCTATGCCCGACTCGAAGGGACGTTCCTATCTATTACTACTTCGTCTGCCGGTTGCTCCTTGCGGAGCCCCCTTGACTTGCATGCCTTATCCACACCGCCAGCGTTCATCCTGAGCTAGGATCAAACTCTAAATAAGAATCACTCGGTGACCGAAGTCACTGAATGATTTTAGAACGGAACAAAACAGAATACAGTATCTCTGTCCCGTCAGAATTGCATCGTATGCTTGCGATCAATTCTGGATCCTAATTTTCGTTTTGGGCTGAATCTGCCCTCTACGAAACCCAACAAAGAATTAACTTGGTTCTTGCACTTAACACGCAATCTCTGCGTGTGTTCTCATATTTGCATAGTTTTGCTTTCAAAGTTCAATCCCTAGTTCGTCTCTAGGGATAGCAAGCATTATACATACCGCTAAAATGGCGTCAACGGTTTTCTTCTTTTTTATAATGATTTTTATTTTTTCTTTTTAAGAATCTTAAAATATGGCTTAAATAAATACTATTTTACGAACGAAATAAAAATGGAAAAATAGGTTCTCTGTGTTTTCCACAGCCTGTTATAACGCACCAAATTAATGATTACTTCTTTTTTAGAAAAAAGGAGCAATATAGTCCAATAACCACAACAAAAAGGCAATTGAAGCGTAGCACAGCAACAAAGCACTATTTGGATATACAATGAGAGCTTGAATTTGTGATTGATGAGCCGATACCCCTATCACCTTTTTAACAAAACGGGTGTATCCACGTAAAAGCATTGCCCAATACGGGAGAGAAAGCGCGACCGCTATTGCTGGTCCCATAAAGGATCCCTCATTTGAAATAGTCCACACCCAAGAAAAAATATCTGAAAATATATTTGGACCCAAAACGAGTTGTGTGAAAAGTGGTATCGAAAATAGTGGGGGTATAATTAAAACAACATAAGCACAGTGGATAAGTGCGCGTTTAAAATTTGGCCGTACCCACAGGCCAAATTTTCGTAACCGTAATGTACGTTTTGCTTTTAAAATATCGGCAGGATTCCAGCCACCAAGAAGCGCTAGGTCACGATCAATGGTTAAATCAGACTTCCCAGCTTTGCGGGCACTATCAATATAGTCGATGATGTTTTGAATCATATAGTGTCCATTGTGGCATTAGTACGCCATAAAAGGAAACAATGTACGCCGAGCGTTTAGTAGAGCTCCTCTCGTTTTTCCTTAAGGAACGCAATAAACGCCTCAGTTGTTTTCAAAATGAGTTTGAATGGAGCTTCGACGATAATATCAAAAATGAATACAAAGAGATTTATGGCAGCAAATTTCTCACTCAACCAGTACCCAACCCGAACAACGGGTAACGTAAATGCGCCCCAGAAAAGAGGCAGCACCTTGTCGTCTTCAACGATAAATTTCCACCCCTGTGCATTGTGCCTAATACGTAAACCAAAATAACTAATAAGGGCAAGAAAGAAAAGAAAAAGAGCAATGCTTGCAATATTAAACTGAAGAGCATTGAGGCCTGCAACTATCCCACCAAAGGTGATTGCCATAATCACCGCGTACATAGCTCCAAAGAGAATTCCAAGCCTGCCAGACGTCTTACGGAAGCGTACATGAATAGTATCTACCTCGCCACCGTAGACGATAGCCATAAGACGTCCGATAATGCGCCTTGTGTTTACCTCACCTAATGGACTAATACTTCGTGTCATCGCCAAAAGAACAAGTGGATGGAAAATAACATTAACCGCAAGTGGTACGTAATTTATATGGTTTGTCACAAAGTAACTATATGGAACTTCAAGCGCGAGCGCGAGTAACATTTTTGTAACAAGAATATAAAGCACTGCTCGCAAGCTTGCGCGCAACACCTTTGCATTTTCAGTTACATATTTTGATGCGAGAAACGCGCGTGCGTACTGCTCCAATTCCCCTTGCTCAACAAGCGCAAGACCATCCTGATTAATATGATCAGCAATGAGTTTATGGATGATCCGAAATGCAATCGCATCGTTTTTCACCTTGTGAACAAGTACAGGCACAAGTCTATGTCCGACAAGCATTCTCAATGAGACAAAAATACCAACCGCAGAATCATTGAGTGCTTGAATTTTTGAAACATCAAGAGCGCCGGGTACTGCTCCAACAACATCTCGCATCCACAAAGCGTAAAGAAGTGACTCATTATCACTCTTTAAAAGCGATTTACGGCATGCAACATAGAGCATACGCGAAGTGTCATGTTCATTAACGGATCCAACCCAAGCAATCCGCTCCTTCACGGTGTCGAACAGAGCATCAACAATTGCATTTTGAAGATGTTGTGGAAAAAGGTACCCTTCAATTTCTGCTGCCAGCATACCGAAAAGCGACGTCTCTATTCCCTGCTCTTTTAATACAGCTGTTGTTTTAACAACCGGAAACGCGACAAGAAAAGCATCGACGTAAGCCTGGATAATTAAACCTTCACTTTCTGGAACAGCATTGTTTGGAAGATATCCCGCACCAACAAGTTCACGTAAAAGCACAAGACCAACATCACTTTTCTTTTCAAGAATAATTGCACGTCTCAAAATCCGTTGAATTGCACTCCTTCTGATTGCTGCTTCTTCCTTATAATCAACAAGGTAACGAAGCTTCTCGTAAAGGGTTGCCGCCTTATTTGTAAGCCTGTGCATTGAAATAACACGACCGGTACTAGTGTCAAAAACCCGCTCCATGAGCGGAAATTTCATTGAAAAAAGTTCTTCTATTCGAGGAGATATCATAAATGTATCCACAGTATGTGGGATAGAGGGCAGTATAGCATCCAAAGGGATTTTGGGGTGAACTTATGTCCACATTGTCCAGTTTTATGTTGGTCGGTATGGGGATTTGGAAATGTAGGCATACCCATGAATTACAGAACGGTTGAAATCTTATTCACAAAGACCAATAAAAGTTCCCTGTTCCATAAATCACAAGTTACAGTTACGCACAAGATTAATGCTGAAACAGCGTAAAATAAAAATTCATTTAAGTAACAGGTGTTGTTTGATATACTCAATCGCATGAAGAAATACTTACTTCCACTCATTATACTTATTGTTGGCTTAGGATATATCACATATATAGAAAAACAAAAAAAACCTCAGGACACAGAACCTGCTAAAACAATCCCAATAGGCCAACCTAGAAATGGTACGCAGATAAATACACCAATTGGCTCAGATGCATCATCAACCCCTATTGAGTGGGGCCCGCTTACAGAAACATATACCAACACACGGTATGGATATCGGATTAAATATCCGAAGGGTTCCTATGGACCCATTTACAGAGACGAAGAAGCTGGCGGGGAACGTGTTGGACCAGAGATAAATAATGCATATGAAATTGTACCATGCCCTCTTGCATACACGGTAGAGGAGGTTGAGAGGTGCGGTGCAATTCGACACACGATAACAGTATGGCCTGCCTACACATACCCATCAATGGACCCTAAAGAAATCCTAGCGGTTAATGAATTCAATAAAAAAACAACAAAAGAGATTGCTAATGAATCAAACTCAATTGAATTCGCATCAAGTTCTGAATCATTAAGAATTCCTCAGAAAATACAATTTGGATCAACTACTGGGTACATGATTTTAGGGTCAAGTAGCCCTGTGTACAGACAACACGATATGTATACATATATTACTGAAACTACTCGGGGTATAAAAATATCATTCGTGACATATGCAAGTTCCACAATCAGCCAAGAAGTCATGAAAACCCTCGAATTCTTTTAACTGAGAGCTCTAGGTATTAAAAAAGCCGTGCAATGGATACTATCCACTGCACGGCTTGTGCTAACAAAGAACAATTACCAACTTCCCTGACCAATCACCGGAAACACATAGTTGAGAGGCCTGGAGGTGTTTCCTGATACAAAGAACGAGTTAATGTGTCGAACCGATGCACTTCCTTCGGTCTGATACTGCTTCATGTGCAACCCATCGAGCTTCACAATCTGCAATTCAGATTTAGTTGAAAACCCTTCCCCATTATAGCGAACACCGAAATGGAGGTGTTTACCGAACGAAGTAGGTTGTCCTGCGTATTTATGTCCAGGAGGATACTCACCTGTATTACCCATGTAGCCAATGACGTCGCCTTGGTGGACGTAGATTGGACGTCCAACAGGAGGAACACTACCGTTCCTAGGTGTTATGGTCGGCAACATCATCACACTCTCCTTCAACAGGTGGAGGTAACGTGTTGTGTAACCAGTTCCGGAATTCTGATCGTTATCGTGATCAATAACAACATAACATCCATTCTGGACCTTTGGCTCATTATTCACCTCAACCACCCAACCATCAGCAGCTGCAAGGACAGGAATACGATCTGATTCAACTTCAATCCTTGTCCCGTTAGGTAAGGCATGCCTATAACTAAAATCGATGGAAAAGTAATTTCCAATGAGAGACGGTGTGACCGAATCCGAATTATTGGTATGTGCATAATCAACCTCTCCTGGCCAGAACGCACTCTTACCACCCGTCTCCATTGTCACACACCACTTGTAACCACTTGGAAGCGGTAACTTGAAGGCGGGAGGCGTAGGATACGAGGCATCATTGTACGTAATCACAAGCTTGGGCCGCTGAGACGGAACCGTGTGATTGGAAGCGTAGAAGTAGTTAAACTGG
>CAIMLU010000035.1 GCA_903842365.1 uncultured bacterium | reverse complement strand
CTCCGCAAAAAAAAGGTGTATAATTCCCATAAGGAGAGACTCTCTTGCAAAACCCCTCTTTATTTACTTAAAATAAAAAAAGTTCTATTCTTAGACCAAGGATAGACCTGATGAAGGAACTAAACCTACGATACACAAAAGCATTATGATTTATAATCAAAAACAATTTTCAAAAGGTTTTACACTCATCGAACTTTTGATTGTGATATCAATAATTGGCATTCTCTCATCAATAGTACTCCCCTCTCTCAATAGCGCACGTGATAAAGCAAGCAGGGTAAAACTCATCGCGCAGGATAAAGGTATTTACCGTTCCATAGGCGATACCGCAATTGGTATTTGGGATTTTGATGAGAATGGAGGCACAACAGTGACAGATCAATCTGGAAATGAAAGTACAGGGTCTTTTGCAAGTGCCATCTGGAACACGACAGATATGTACAACAAAACGGGATCGGCAATGACATTTAACAACCTTAGTAGTGTTTCTTTCTCCAGTGTCAAAGACATGCCTAAAACCACCATGACCATTACCGCATGGGTAAGGCTAACAGCTCATAGAGATTGGGCGAATCTCGTTGGCCAACACTGGGGGCTACCTGGTGGTTGGCTTCTCTATTCTAACTCCACAGGAGTAGTTCGTTTTGGTGTACACAATGGAACGAACCAATTCAATGCAGTTTCAACGACCCCAATATCACTCAACAAATGGCATTTTCTTGTAGGAACGTACAACGGTACGACAGTGAATATTTCGGTTGATGGTGTAAAGGGCAGCTCATTAACGCTTGTAGGTCAAACCTTGGATACAACTCAAAATACTTTATTTATTGGAGGTGGAACAATTGGAGAGATTGATTCGGTTCGTCTCTATACAACAAGCACAACTCAATTATAAAGACAGTTTCATTTTTGAAATCAAAAAAAACTAAAGATAAAATATCTTTAGTTTTTTTTGATTTTATGGTTTCACAATAAAAGAATGACTGTCTAGGTTGACGCATGGTGTAGGAGCATTTCCATCAGACCGTGTTTCTAATCTATACCAGAGGGTAAAACCAGATGAAGAAGTAGCACAACTGCCACTCGCATTATAAAACGTATAATCCCAATAGTAATACGTGTTTTGGTTTGACCAAGCCCAACTTGGTGTTGCCCCTGTATTTAAAGGATCGTTAGGCAATGATCGAATTTGAGTAGGAACAATAACGTTGAGCGCATTGAGTGCGCCGTTGTTCAAGGTTGTTGGATACGAACCCGTATCGTTATGATACATTTCAAGAGCAATCCTTAATTGACTAATATCAGAGATCCTGCGAGCATCCCGAGCTTTTGCTTTCGTCATATTGATACTGGCCAAAACAATAGAGGTGAGGAGACTGATTATGGAAATAACCACAAGCAACTCTATAAGCGTAAATCCTTTTTTAAAATTTGGTTTCATTCTTTTAATTCAAAATCAATTGAAAATCGTGTTTTTCTCTCGAGCTTAGAGTATATCACCCTGAGTGATAATAAAAAAACCGCATCTCATGTGAGAAGCGGTCGAGAGGTGTAACAATAAAATATTGTTACGGAAGCGCTGGAACTAAATCAACAAAGCGCTTCAAAGAAAGAACAAAAGTCTGATCCCGGGCCACAAGGCCGTAATACATTATAGACACGGGAGTTTGAGGGCTTGTAGTGCCTTGTTACTGGAGAAAAAATCTACAGTAACCTTGGGGCGCCCTATCAAAGAGCTATTTGTAGAAGAAAAACTATCCTCTACAAGTTCATCATACAACCTACCCACAACAGAGTCAATGGTTATTATGTGTTTAAAAAAACCGCTCAATCACTATTACATGACCGAGCGGCTTACCTAACACTAGGACCGTTTTCATCCTCGCAAATATCCAAGCGCTTCGATTACTCCATGGGAATCTTCTGCACTAGACATTAAAGATGTGAGGAAGCCAACATCATCGCCCATTGTAATAACAGGAGGTTCGTCTCCCCCACCTAAACTGGCGGTTGCCATAAGCCCACTACACAAACAACGTGCACCTGCGGTCTCTTCAACCTTTCCAAGTTTCCTCACATAAGCCCCAACCGGCTCTCCAGGACAACGATATCCGATTGACCCATCAGGTCCTTCAAATAATGTCCTCAGAGCACCGTGGGGGCATGCTCGACTCCTTGCAAGGTAAACACCTTCTTCGGATAGGGATTCAGGTAAGACAACTACTTTGAAAGGAAATCCTGTAGGAGATACTTTCCTATCAGTCCTTATCTCAATACTTCCATTGAAACCAAGCGCTCGCACCTTTTTACGAATAAGTGGATCCATCCCCGATTCTTCACACAGAGCAAAAATGGAACCTGCTTGGATTCCAGTGGCACCGACCGATTTGGCCCACCGTAGTTTTTCTGGACTTGCTTTTGAACCACCAATCCAAAAAGGCAAACCGAATTTTGCAATCCCTTCATAATCAACTTCATCCCTTGAACTATACACATCTCCTTTTCGAGGTGGTGCGTTGTGTCCCCCTGCCGTTGGCTCTTCAACCACGAACCCATACACACTTCCCTCAGGCAACTTCTTCATAAAGATTGAAGCCAGAAGATTTGAGGCAATGATGGGAATGAATCCAGGTTTTTTAAGTGGAGGTATTTTTTCCCTAAAAAAATCCCCTGGATTAAAACTCATTGTATGGCTTGTGATATTCAAACCTGTAACAGGAATACGATATTCCGCTGTCTTACCCACCGCAAGAGCGTTTATCACTTCTGGAATCTGAAGCGGTATGCCCGCACCCATCGTGATGAAATCCACACCAGCAAGCATTGCACCCGTTATGGCGTAGATATGAGGCATCGCTATCTTCTCTAAGTAATTAATACTGACGGGATTTTCATGTCCTTCTTTTGCCAAATATACGAATGCATAATTAGCACAGATGCTCAAAGCAATTAAGAGTGCGCTTGGGTTTACAGTGAAGAAAGGTGCTTCTCTTAACGATACACCTTTTGGGTTATGTTCTTCGATATAAAAAGCATCGAGAACTTGTTTCGAAACACGAGGAAAAGGAAAGTTTGATAGGGCCCTACGATAGTGCCCACCAATATCCCCTCTTCCGAGGATACGGGCTAGGATACGTTCAGGCATTACCCCTGAAACCGTGCCCAGCCCACCGTTACGAGAAACAACATTAGCCAAAAATGGACTGGAGATATACACCCCCATACCACCTTGGATTATTTCCGGAACCGCCGGGACGGTTCTTGATGACATTGAGTTTCCTTTTTGTTTTTTTAAATGAACTGATTGTTCTGAAATTCAGGTGCAGTATAGCAAAATAATTCCGGGTTACGCACACGACAACAATATCACCAACCTTACTTACCCAGCATGTTCCTCCCCTCCTCTCCTTTTTATTGATATACTGGAGCGATGAGCACTATTCGTTTCATCTCTGACGAAAAAATAAGTCATCACAAGACCTCAGATTGGTATTGGATTGCTGGCATCTTTGCAGCAACAATACTTATCGTATCGGCACTTATGGGTGACATTTTATTTGGAGTAATACTTGTCCTCGGTCTTGTCACGCTTATAATGCATGGCCGACTCCCCGATGCGACGTATGAAGTTGAAATAAACAAAAAAGGCATTCGAGTTGAAAACAAAATGTACCTTTTTGATCAAATCCACACATTCAGTATTGATACAAACATCACCCCCCACCACCTCATCATTGTTTCGAAACGCATGATTGCACCAAGGATATCAATACCATTTTCAGGTGTTGATGGTGATGATATTGCCGAAGTGTTAAGAACACACGGTGTCAAAGAAGACAAGACGCCTCATCACGCATTCCATAAATTTCTTCACAACATCGGTCTTTAAAAAGTTGTGTGTTCGGATGTTTTGGGATATAGTACGCTCCGTCCGAGCATAAACGCTCTTGTCGTTCAATGGATAGGACGCAAGTTTGCGGAACTTGCAATGCAGGTTCGATTCCTGCCGAGAGCACAAATGAAAAAGCGCCCAATTATGGGCGCTTTTTCATTTGTGCTCTCGGAGCAAAGCATGGGACGCTTTACGTCAGGAATCGAAACCCGATTGAGCGGATTTTTGAGTTTGTATTCAAACGAAAAAAAATCCCCAATTGTGGATACTGGTCGTGTAACGACCGATATTCCTGCCGGCACATTTCGTGCAGGAATCAAAGCCGTTCTCCTAGATTTTCGAGAATGTACTCATTTAAGAAAACAGGAAACGAGTCCTGTAAGAACCGATATCCCTACCAAACAAAAAAACCGCCATAGGGCGGTTTTTTTGTTTATTTGTTTTTCTTGATGAGAGCTGCGAGGCGTGACTTCTTTCGTGAAGCGGTGTTCGCCTTGATGGTTCCAATCTTTGAAGCTTTATCGAGCGCCTTATAAGCCTCTGACAAAAGTTTCTGAGCTTCGGTGACTTTCTTGTCTGTGACAAGTTTACGAACCTGCTTTACAACGTCTGAAACGGCCTCCTTACGGCGAACATTATAGACGTGCTTGCGCTTCGATGAGCGAAGAGCCTTTTTTGCTGAAGATGTTATTGGCATTAGTGTGAATTGAATCTCAAAAACTCAAAAAGTGAGTTGAAATTGAGTAATCAAGAATCTAACACGTAAACCTTAAGAAAGCAATATTTTAAGTAAATTCAATACAAACATCACCTCAATTAGCCTATCTCAAATCAACAATATATACCGTTAGCTTTTCAAATGAAATCATCCTGACACAGCGCAAAGCTTTTTTGCTATAATCCACACCATGAAACGTTTTTACATTCCAGCAATCATCATTCTCTTAACGGCCTTTATTGGTCTTGGTATTTATAGCTATCTTGAAAAAGTAAAGGTAGTTGAATTGCCTCATGCCTCAGTTGCGACAAGCACAATTGAAATAGACAATGGGCTACCACAAGGATATGAAATGTGGCGGACGGTTGCTCGCAAAATAACCAAACCTGAAGATGCGCCGAAGTATGATTTAGGGAAAGATACGGGAGTTATATCAAATTACGGGATAGAAACAGTTGATAAATATTCAATAAAATTATCTCCCTGTGCACATATTCTTGTTCTTGAAGGTGATGCAATAATGGATCTTCTTCAAAAAGAGGCTATTGATGCTGCATATCAAACACCGTATCCACAATTCAGACAAAATGATTTGAAAGTTGGCATCAATTTTGAATCGTTTGATTCAAAGATATTAGAGTCCATAAAACAACCAAACACATCGCTTGTTATACAGCGAGTTGAAAACCCTACGCCAGATAATTTTTGCACTCGATGGAAAGTTCTTGGAACAACATCACAGCCAATTATTGAACATCGATCAGCGGCAGGTATTTTGTTTGATGATTTTGGTTTTATGCAACCATTCAAAGAAGCTGATCTCTATGCATACTACGGGCGAAATGTTATTAATATTCAAGACCCAGAAATGAATATTAATGTCGATTGTGAAGCGGTGCTTGTCAATGCAGAAGATTCTCCCGTTGGAGGTGGTGGATTTTTTTCACCTGATTACAAACGATATGTTGATTTTGAAGGTCATAATTTGAGTACAGAAACGCTCTCTGCAATCCGTGCATCGACTAAAGAAAAACCTGTGAAATTACACATTGCAAAAACTGATCCAAAACTTTTCTTAGGAAAAAAAACAGCGTGTGATGCTGGGGGGTATACCATTGAGTTGGCAAAATAAACTATAAAAAGCCTCCCTTTCTGAAAAGGGAGGCTTGAAACTAAATAAGAACAGATTACGGGCTACTGATCACATGCAGCGACCAGTAATACGAACGATTGCTGTAATCCTTTGCTTGTGTTTGTGTTGTCGATGAACCGTTAATCATATACTGACCGACAACCGCCTCGGGTTGATAGACTTTCAAAAAGTCATCTTCCAAGGACACATTGCTGAGATAGGGGGTTACAGGTTCCAGCGGTGAAAGGCAAATCACCCTGACACAGCGCAAAGCTTTTTTGCTATAATCCACACCATGAAACGTTTTTATATTCCAGCAATCATCATTCTTTTTACGGGCTTTATTGGGCTTGGTATTTACACGTATACCAAAAAAGAAATAAATCCCGTAGAACAACAAAACCTTGTCGCAACAAGTACTGTCGAGGTAGTAAATACCCAACCGCAATATGAAATGTGGAAAACCGTTGCCCGTAGAATTACTAAACCTGAAGATGTGCCAAAGTATAATTTGGATAAAAATACTGGGATTATAACTCGGTATTCAGGTTTGAATGATAATTCTTTTAAACAATATCCACCATGTGGGAGTGTCTATGTTGATATGGGTGATTCGATTATGGATACACTCCAAAAAGAAACCATTGATGATTTATATCGAACTTCTAATCCATGGTTTGGTCAAGCTGATATCCAATTTGGTGTTAATGTTGAATCGCTTTCACCAGAGATGCGTCAGACGATAAATAAAGGTGGGTCAAATTTAATTATCCAAAGAGTTGAGGATCCTACAGCAGATAATTTTTGTACTCGATGGAAAATTCTTGGAACGACATCACAACCCATAATTGAACATCGATCGGCGGCGGGTGCTTTGGCGGATGATTTTGGTTTCGCGCGACCATTTAAAACCGCGGATCTTTATGCATATTACGGACAACTCCTTGTTGATTTGCCAGGAGGTCAATATAAAGGAGGTAATATTAAATTTGATTGTGAAACAATACTTGTGAACGCAGAAGATTCACCTATTTCAAGTTGGGCATGGTTCTCTTCAGATTACAAACAATACCTTAATATCGATCCACAAAAATTAACCCCTGAAACTCTTGCGGTTATTCGTTCATCTACAAAAGAACATCCAGTTAAATTACATATCGCAAAAGCAAAAGATACACCTTTAAAAGAACATACATGGTGTGAACAGCGTAGGTATACCATCGAACTGGTAAAATAATGACTCAATAAGAAATAAAAAGCCTTCCTTGTTTTCACAAGGAAGGCTTGAAACTAAACAAGAACAAATTACGGGTTACTGATCACATGCAACGACCAGTAATACGAACGATTGCTGTAATCTTTTGCTTGTGTCTTACCGTCTTTGTACACACTATTTGAATCAACAATTGCCTCTGGTTGATAGACTTTCAACAAGTCATCTTCCAGGGACACATTACTGAGATATGCTGTGCCAGCATAAGATGTGCCTGGATAAACAGGTGTTTCCATTGTGGGATGGTATTTAATGGCAAAATGGAGGTGAAGTTGACCACCAACACCAGTATTACCCATAACACCAATAGGACTTCCAGGGTTAACCGAATCACCAATGTTAAGCGGACTCTTTACTGCCATGTGAGCATACCATGTTGTAAAGTAGCCTGGAATTCCAGGAACAGTATGCTTGAGGACAATGAGATTACCGTTTAAGTTCGGTTTATTGGTTTCAGGGACAATGTCATTTTTATCGAGATTTCTCACAACCACACCCGTCGCCGCAGCAAGGATGGGAACACTCACACCTTCTGGATACTGATCCACGAGACTCGCGGGAGTTTTGTGTGTATGACCAATATCGATTGCATAGTACTTGTCAGCCTGGTGTGCCTTATAATCTGCATCCGACTCGGCATCCATCGGATCCAAGGCACCAATGGGTGTTGTGACTTTCCATTGATATGCTTTTGGAACAGGCATCTGGAGTCGCAAGGTCGGCTTGAAAGTGATCTCAAGCATAGGCCTTGTATAACTCACAGCATTACTTGCCGTGTCGTTGGGAACACGCGAGCTTACAAACCTACCCCAATAATTCGTCGTCGACTGATTATGGAGGCAAACGCCGTAATTGGTCCACGTGCCATTCTTCCAGTTACGGTAGAATTCAGTGATATCAATTGCGACTTGGCCCGACGGATTCGGCGTTTGAAACAATCCAATACCATTTCCATATGCAGGCCGGTTTGCAAACGTGATTGTGTTCGGATCCCATGCGGACATATTGGGATACACGTAGAAATTCACACGTTTGTTTGGATCCTGATTCGGTGCACCCGTGAGGATGAGCCGAACCTGGACGACGTCTTGAGGAAGACCTTCGATATTGAATTTAAGAAACGAGAGGTAGTAATCATATGAACGATACGTACCAAGCGGGTCAATTTTGCCGATACGAAGCTCACCGGTACGTTGTAGACCAGTTGTTTTACCTGATGGGCCATCATTACGAATCCAGCCACACACGAGATTTGGCTCCGTGTTTGGATGAAGACTATAACCTTTCGGGTTACTTGCAGTCACATTATTTGCAATACCATCCCACTGAGGAAAATCAACGGGTTGGTAATATGAAACGAGGTTTCCTTGGGCAATGAGCCCAACCGTAAACGCCCCGAAGGCGGCAAAGAGCGATACGAAACGACGAGTCGTTCGGATCGCTGGTGTAGCGAGAGATAACATGGGAATCCTATCTGTGTGTTGTGGAAGAACAGGGACAATGGTGTACTAAAGAGGTACACCATGGTTCATCCAAAAAGGCATGGTATATGGTTTGTGGGGGGGGTGTCAATTTTTTTTCACCTGCCACACAACTTATGGATGTCACAACCCCCTCTTTTTAGTTTATACTATACCCATATGATCGCCCGAATCACAGGAACCATTTTGGAAAAAGAAGACAGGTCAGTTATTATCGATGTCCACCATGTGGGGTATCGTGTTTTTGTGACGGCTTCAATACTTGATACGCTTCACGAAAACAGCGAGGTAGCTTTTTTTACACACCACGCCATCCGTGAAGATTCACAAACCCTCTATGGATTTATAGACAAAAGTGACCTTGCTCTATTTGAGCTTTTAATTGGCATATCTGGTATTGGGCCAAAAACAGCGCTCGGCATACTGTCAGTATCATCAGCACAAAATATTCGCCGAGCAGTTTCATCGGGCGACACATCACACCTCACAAAAGTATCAGGCGTCGGAAACAAACTCGCCCAAAAAATTGTCCTCGAACTCAAAGGAAAGTTCGATGCGGAGGAAGAATCAGACATCTCACTTCGTGACGAAGTTGATGCGCTCGAAGCACTCAAGGCCCTCGGGTTTGGCCACAAAGAAGCTCGTGATGCTCTGAAAGAAATTCCCGGAAGCACCAATACTGGTGACCGTGTAAAAAAAGCGCTCAAGTTGTTAGGAAAATAGTGGAAAAAGTCTGGGTTCGTTTTATGAGCCTAGATTTTTTATTTAAAAGAAAACCCCACACCGAAGTGTGGGGTTGAAAACCATACAAGGCGTGTACCCAAAAAACTACTTGAGCACAGCCAGGAAACGAACATTCTTGTTCCACTTGTTATTGTAACGAAGGGTGGTCAGATGGTGAAACTCGTATTGCTTGCTCAGGCAAGCGATACTGCGAAACCCTTTAACCCTTGAGATAGAACCGAGGGCAAGAATTTGAATACCACATTCAACCCCTTCACTCAGATCGATACCAAAATCAATCAAATCCCATACCGTCCCTGGGCGATAACCCTCGGCATCAATCTCTTCAATTGCAGTTTTTGATGTCGTTAAATAAGGAAAGCCGAAGAGTCTCGGTTGCAAACCAGAAACAGGACGCTTCTTTGTTAAAAAGAAACTTTCAAAACCCGGTTCGACAAACTCGAAACCATCGAGAGACGCTGATGGATCATCGACGTCTTCTCCCCTAAGGAGGGCTTTAAGCTTTTCAAACAACTGGCCACCATTTGCACCAGCAATCTTGGTATTGAGGTCGTTCAGAACCCTGCCGGCCTCATCAAAACTTAGCGGATTATCATCGCTCATGCTTTCCTTTTTTTTACCTTTTACATGTCAGGGTCTCACAATTTGCGAGGTTATCCCGAGATGCACGCCGATATGTATGATGGTTACGGCGTTTTTTGGAAGCTCTTCAAAGCACCCAAAAAACGCCGTAACCTTACGCTTTTATTAAAGATCAAATCTATAAATCTGAAAATAACATCAAATTATAGATTGTCAACACTTCAAAACGACGAAAATAAGCAATAATAAAGGCATGAACGAAAAGATACTCTACTTCCTCCGTGAAAAAATAATTCCACGAAAGATTTTCAACACACTCCAACCCGTCTATCATTTTTCCATGGCCCTTATTGGGGCAATACTATACCGCTTCCCTTCTCGGAAAATAAAGATCATCGCCGTCACTGGGACAAAAGGTAAAAGTTCGGTTACTGAAATTCTAAATTTCATTCTCGAAGAGGCAAATTTCAAAACCGCACTCACAAATACCATCCGCTTTAAAATAGATAACGAAAGCTCAGACAACCTCTATAAAATGTCTATGCCTGGTCGCATGTTCATACAACGCTTTTTAAGAAAAGCGGTAAAACGTGGGTGCCAGGTCGCAATTCTTGAAATGACATCGCAAGGCGCAGAACTTTTCCGTCATCGATTTATCGACACCGACGCGCTCATTTTCACCAACGTTGCCCCAGAACACATTGAATCACATGGATCATTCGAAAACTATGTTAATGCAAAGCTCAAAATTGTTGATCAGTTGGTACGCTCAAAAAAACCAAATAAAGTGCTTGTTGTGAACAACGACGATTTACAGGGTCATAAATTTCTTGAACGTGCGGTTGACACAAAAATTCGCTATTCTCTTTCCAACGCTTGGCCCTATGCTCTTGATAAACGAAGTTTTACCATGACCTACAAAAACATCTCTATGCACGCTCAGTTGTCTGGTGAATTTAACGTCTACAACTGTCTGGCAGCAATATCATATGCTGATGCAATCGGTATACCACTTGAAACAATCAAGTCGGCAATTGAAAAATTTAACGGCATTCCGGGACGTGTTGAACATATTGATTGTGGACAAGATTTTGTAGCGGTCGTCGACTACGCACACACACCCGACTCGCTTCAAAAGCTCTATGATGTTTTTCTCCGCCGAAAGCGAATATGCGTCCTTGGAAATACGGGTGGTGGTCGTGATAAATGGAAACGTGATGAAATGGCAAAGATTGCCGAAAACTGTTGTGAGGAAGTTATTCTCACTAACGAAGACCCATATGATGATGATCCACTTAACATTATTACCGATATGGCAAAGGTAATGACCAAGAAACCGCGCGTCATTATTGATAGACGTGAGGCAATCGCAAAAGCCCTCTCTCTTGCGAAAACGGGTGACGCAGTCCTTATCACAGGCAAAGGAACTGATCCATATATCATGGGTCCAAAAAATTCAAAAACACCATGGAGTGATGCGAAAGTAACCCATGAAGAAATCACTAAGCTTTTGAAAAAGAAAGAAATTACTGATTAATTAATCAAAAAAGCGCCCTGTGGCGCTTTTTTTATAATATTCGAAATTATTTTGAAATAAGTGTACCAATATCCTCACCTCCAATAATCCTCTCGATGTTTCCTTTAGTGAGAAGGTCAAAGATACGTATTGGTAGACAATGATCCATTGCGAGTGAAAGCGCCGCGTTATCCATAACCTGTATGTTTGGATTTTGGAGTGCCTCGAGGTATGTAACGGAGGGTAACTTCTGTGCGTCTGGATATTTTTTAGGGTCTTTTGTGTAAACACCGTTCACTTTTGTTGCCTTGAGTACCATAGAACAATCAAGTTCCAACGCACCTGACACCGCCGCTGTATCAGTGGTTACAAAAGGGTTTCCCGTACCACCCACAATAACAACCACCCTACCCTTTTCCAGATGACGTATTGCCCTACGCCTAATGTATGGTTCAGCAACGCTGTTCACCTGAATACGTGTCTGAAGGCGTGCTGGTTGACCAAAATGTTCCAAGACATCAACAAGGGCCATACCATTCATAATAGTCGCAAGCATTCCCATATAGTCGGCTGTTGCACGCTCGATCGCCTGCTCTGCTTTTGATAATGTCGCTCCTCTTAGAAAGTTTCCACCACCAACAACTATAACGATTTGGGCACCACTCCTTGAAACCAAATCACGAAGTTCATGTGCTAATGCTGTTACAAACTCAAGATCAATACCAAACTCTTTCTTACCTGCAAACTGTTCACCTGAAAGCTTTAAGAGAATACGTTTGTTATTCATGCATCTAGTATGCCACAAATTAACTACAGGCAAATACCGCATGCCTTGTTTTTTTAACCTATACCATAGTAGTGTAAACCTACCATGCCTGAACTACCCGAAGTACAAACAACAGTAAACGGATTAAATGAAACCGTTATTGGTCTTAAAATCGAATCTATTTGGACCGATTATGGGAGCGATGCCTATACAAATAAAGATGAAATAAAAAACGCATCGTACTTTGGTTTTTTTAAAAAAATGGTAATTGGGCACACAATTAAAAAAGCTGAACGTATTGGAAAAAACATACTCATTCGCCTTAACGATAATTCAACCATACTTATACATATGAAAATGACGGGGCATTTATTGTATGGCTCGTATGCACAAAAACCAAAAACACATGTATGGGTTTCAAATGATGAAGGTCCCCTTCGTGATGATCCGTTTAATCGCCACATTCATCTAGTATTCTCATTATCAAACGGAAAACACCTTGTGCTTTCTGATATGCGGACCTTTGCAAAAGTGACATTTATCCCAAAAGGAGAAACAGTGTCCTCTAAACACCTTACACATATAGCAATTGACCCACTCTCCCCTCTTTTTGTTTTTGATTTATTTTCACACATACTTGATACAAAACCTGAAGGAAAAATAAAACAAACACTTCTTGATCAATCTCTTATATCAGGCATAGGAAACATATATGCAGATGAGGCGCTTTTCCGTTCTGAAATTCATCCGTGCGCTATTTCAAAAAATATAAACACACAGGCACGTTCAACACTCCTAAACAACATTAAACGTGTCCTTATGGGAGGGGTTGATCTTGGAGATGAAACTTCAGATTATAGGGATATATATGGTCAAAAGGCTTCATTTAAAGAAAATCATCTTATCTACAGAAAAAAAGGTCAACCTTGTACAAAACCTCATTGCACAGGAATTATCGAGACACTTGTTGTAGGTGGTAGAACATCGTCTTTTTGTCCTATTCATCAAAAACAAATTTTCCAATAACCTCAATTAGGTTTATACTTCAAAAACAACAACCACAATGGCTAAAGACGCAAAAGAAGTTAAAAAACCAGAAGGATTTAATAAAGATATTATGATTTTTGGAGGGTTCTTCTTAGGAATAATATTCCTCTGGCTTCTTTCGGGTGGAATGAATCAAGAAACAGCCCGAAGCGGTGTGTTTATCAAAGCGCCTTCCCCAGTAGATTCAGGTGCAACGTATGGAGGAAAGCCATTACTTGCAAAAGACACAGAAAAAGAAAGTTTATCAATACCCAAAACGTTTGATTTTTCTTTTCTAAAAAACTGGGCGATTGGTGTGAAAACAAAACCCCTAAACACGAGCGACTCCAGGACAGATGACCCCCTACCAATCATTGGCCCCCTCACAAAAGATCTTGTGATAGATGGGATTGCTGGAGCGCGAGAGAGTGATCCAAATAGTGAATATCTCCGTATTGCACCAAACCCAACACCAACACACCTTGGTCCATGGAACGTGTCAGGCCTTATCCTTAAATCAGAGGTAACAGGTAAACAAGAAACTATCCCTGAAGCCACACTCCTTCCTATACTTGGTGAAGTTCCTGAACTTATAAAAGTAGCCATTGGACCTAAAGAGGCAGTAATCCTAACCACGGGAGAATCCCCTATAGGGACATCCTTTAAGACGAATATGTGTTCAGGATACCTTGGTCAATTCCAAGACTACACACCATTACTTCGCAATGAATGCCCTTCAGCCATTGAAGAAATAGATGCCGCTGGACTCGGAGAAGATACATCATGTGTTGAATTTTCAAAGACAATGCCACGCTGCAGAGCATTTATTGGAACGGTTCCTAAAAAACTATCGACGGAATGTAAGGCGTTTATAACGCGCGACCTCACTTACAATAAATGTGTCACAAAACACAAAGACAATGCGGATTTTTACAAAGATGAATGGCGAATATTTCTTGGTAGGAACACAGAAATGTGGAAAAATAAAAACGAAATTATAAAAATCATCGATCGGAACGGCGATGTTGTGGATGCAGTAACCTATTAAAAAAATACCCCAATATGGGGTATTTTTATATCACCGATCAAACAAACGATACAACGCTATACCAGCAGATACAGAAACATTAAGTGACTCTTTTTTCCCTTTCATCGGTAACTCAATTATTGAATCACACTGATTTAACAGTGATTTTGAAATACCAGTTGTTTCGGTTCCAAGGAAAAGCGCTGTTTTGTTTTTGGGTTTAAATTTTTTGTAATCAATTGACCGCTCATCCTGCTCAAGGGCAACTATTTCAAAACCCTCTCTTTTAAGAAGCCTAATAATAGGCCCAACAGTTTTTTTATATTCCCACACAACTGTTTTTTCGGCACCAAGGGCACATTTATGAAAATCAGCTCGAGGTTGATTAAACCGATCAACCGGTGTTGGTGTGTATCCTGAAAGATATATCTTTGAAATACCAACAGCATCGGCGGTTCGGAAAATAGCACCAACATTATACACACTGCGGATGTTATGGAGAATGAGAGTAAAGTTTTTCTTCACGTAAGACACAGTATCATAACAGGAGTACTTGTAATAGTTGGTCACCACCATGTTCACCGAACAAGAGGTTATCACCTTTTAGAAAAAATCTTTTATTTAGAATCCAGAATTAATGGGCAACTACCAGGTAAAGGAAGTGTAGATAAAGAAAACATAAAGTGACTTGTTGTTTGCTTAACCGATGTGTCGTGCATTAAATTTGCAGAATTAGTATGTGCAAGCAAAGTGGGGTTCCAAAAACCTAACTCCTTCGCTTCTTGTTCTAGGATCCACAAACACAAAGGACAGTCGCTTTGATTTGGATTCTGGAGATGGATGTGTGGTTAGGAACTAGTTTCCTCTTATTAAAAGGAATTTTTAGTTAGTGAAAGAAATTGAATCGAAGATCTTTTTTGCTTGTTCGTCGCCATTAAGATAACGGAATATGTATTTGTAATCCCCAACACCTTCCGTGATTACGTATGTATACACATTATTATCACCTAAAGTGTAACCATGATTAGGTGAATGAAACAACACACTCAAATCAAAAGAAAAGGCGTCACGTCCACCAATGATAGTTTTTTTGAGATCACTAATTAAACGATCAGATGGAATATTTGGATTTATATCATCCACCTGCCAATTTCTAACCTCAACAGCAAAATCAGCGAGGGTTTTGGGACTTTCCAGTATATCAACACCTATCAAGAGAGCATGGCCTGGCACGAATAATTCAATACTTTTTGATGTAAACACATCAGGGTCCATTTCTGCCGTTGTTTGCAATGCAACATTTGAAGGATACTCAAACAAGTATTTGAACGCAATGTTCGTATAGATTTGTACAGTACCAGTAGAGACTGTGGCGGGAGATTGTTTTAATTGAGCTATTCGCTCAATGGTTTCATCGACAATCTTTTGATCAACGACTGATGCGTTCGCCGGTTCATTATGAACCATGGTTGTTGTGGTTGAGTAGTGCTGCCAAACCAAGAATAGCGGCAACGAGAGGGACGCAAAGCAGATGAATAAAGCAATAAAAAGACGAGTACGATACTTTTTCATGTGAACAATGTATCAAACAAATTAAAAACCACCAAGCAAAACTTGGTGGTTTGAATTTAAAGAACAAACAATACTAACTACTAACGCACTGTATTGGTCGATGGAAAATAAGAGTTTAGTGAACGAACTCTTACGTTATAATTTCCATCATAAGGAACCTCAATACCTTTAGTCTCTGACGTCACCTCAGTCTGATACTGCTTCATATGGAGGCCTTCGATTTTAACGATCTGCAACGCAGGAATAGTTGAATACCCCTGATTAGCATATCGAACACCGAAGTGTAGGTGAATGTTTTCGCTCGCACCAGTGTTGCCCATATATCCAAGAATCTGACCTTGAACAACGCTAGTAAATTCACTAACCAACACACCATCTTTCAGATGGAGATAACGAGTTGAATAACCAGTCCCCAAGTTACCATCACCATCGTGGTCAATAACAATATAGTTGCCATTGTCTGCGTTGTTACGAACCAGAACCACCTTTCCTGCAGCTGCAGCGAGGATTGGAATATCACCACCAGTCCATGTAGTACTCCCACCAAAATCAACGGAGAAGTAGTTCAGATCAGTATGAGCAGTATCAACATGGAATTTATCAGTCGGTTTCCATCTTTGTTCATCCAATCCCCCGCACTCCGTCGTCACACACCACTTGTAACCACTTGGAAGCGGTAACTTGAAGGCGGGAGGCGTAGGATACGAGGCATCATTGTACGTAATCACAAGCTTGGGCCGCTGAGACGGAACCGTGTGATTGGAAGCGTAGAAGTAGTTAAACTGG
>CAIMLU010000034.1 GCA_903842365.1 uncultured bacterium | reverse complement strand
GGGTTCGCGAAGCGAACCCCTCTTCTTTTTTCTTACTTTTTTTCTCAAAATCTATTCAGATAAAAGGGCCAGAGCAAGAACTGAAATAGCAGCAGTTTCTGCACGGAGAACATTGCCTGGAAGTGACACAACCTGTGCCTGTGCTTTTGCAAAAATTTCTCTATCATTGTCACTCCACCCACCCTCAGGACCAATGAAAAACGTCAGATCTTTTTTCGTAGCGTACGTCTTGAAAAGAGCTGGAGAAATGTTCACATGAGAAACATCAAAGACGATTGGGTGCGAGGCCTTCATAAGCGCGTCTGAAAGGGTGGTTGGACCAAGAACTGTTGGCACAGTGCCCCGACCACACTGCTCGGATGCTTCACGGACAATGGAGTGCATTCGATCAAGATTGATTCCTTTTTTCTCTGATCTATCAGACACGATGAACGAAATTATTTCTACCCCAAGCTCAGTTGCCTTCTCTGCAATCCACTCACAGTTGTCCTTTTTCACAATGGACTGACAGAGCGTAACAGAAAAACGTGGTGGGTTTGTTGCTTTACGTTTTTCAATGATTGTTACTCGGAGTGCGTTACGATCCGCGTCACACACTTTTGAAACACAATCGAAACCATCTCCATTAAATAAAATAATGGAATCTCCGACTCCTAACCGAAAAACACGAACGACTTGGTGCGATATCTCTTTTGAAGAGAGGGTGTATTCACCAACATCAGGGAGCGCGTCACCTACAAAAAATCTGTGTAACCTCATGAAAAACTTTAATTAGTATTGATAACGTAGAGCATACGCCGTGCTGAAAAACATGCAAATATCTTTTTAAACAACAAGAACGTACATCACAATATGAAAAACATTTTTCCTCTAAGACAAAATGGCGGAACGTCCTTTACATACAAGCTCTTTTAAAACGAAAACTCGTCCAAACCAACATTTGGCTTGGACGAGCTCTCGACGACACACAAGGGACATTATATCGCGAACAGCATTATGTGCCACTCGTTATCCACATAGACCTACCGCCACACAAAACGATCATTGATTTCAAACCCGCTCCGCGGTAACCTTCCAAGTATCAGTCGAAAGTTTACAAGAACAAAAACACACCATGTCTATACTTATTCCAACCGTTATCGAGAAAACAAACCTAGGCGAAAGAGCTTATGATATTTACTCACGCCTTCTCAAGGAAAACATTATTTTTCTCTCAGGACCTATTGATGATCACGTGGCAAATATTATTGTCGCGCAACTCCTCTTTCTTCAATCAGAAGACGCAAAGAAAGACATCCACCTTTACGTCAATTCTCCAGGTGGATCAGTATCGGCAGGACTCGCCATTATCGACACGATGAACCATATCAAAAATGATGTCTCAACCGTCTGCGTCGGCATCGCTGCTTCGATGGGTGCAATGATATTATCGGCAGGAAAAAAAGGAAAACGATATGCACTTCCAAACGCAGAAGTAATGATCCATCAACCACTAGGTGGAGTTGAGGGTCAGGCAACCGACATCGCAATAACCGCGAAACACATTCTTCGAACAAGGGAACGCCTTGCAAATATGCTCGTCACAAATACAGGCAAAGCAATCACACAGATTGAAAAAGATATGGAACGCGACTTCTACATGGAAGCAGAGGAAGCGAAGAAGTACGGCATCATTGATAAGGTACTTCAGTAATAGTACAAAGAGAAAAATCTCCGCATGTGCGGAGATTTTTTATTATTAAAAAGCGCCGAGAAACTTTCGTTCCTCGGCGCCAGACTATCTCAAAGAGCCATCGAGACGTGATAGGCGTTTCCGTCGATCACCATTCTCTTTTTTGTATTTCGAAAATTAACAATATAACCTGTAAACCAACTCACATTGTTATACAAAAAAAGATATCTCAAATGCTCTGGAAGGCTCTCGACGAAACCGTGGAAGCGCTCCTCCATCACTTTTATGTCCTTCGGTTGCGCTAACTGAAGTGCCTTGCTTGCACGCCTCGCCTCATCAATAGATAAGACAATTCCTATCTTCCAACCAAGAGACATTCGCAAACAGATCGTATTAACAACCTGATCTGCAAGCGGAACCATTGGGTCATCAGGAGGGAAAGTGAGTCGAAAAGGTCTATTGGGATAGACCCTTCGGACAACAACCTTCCCCAACTCAACCATATCCCGTGCAAACTTGCGACAAGCAAAGTCACTACGGTAATAATCGTATCCGACCCAAAGACCCCGCTCAGTCTTTTGCGCGAGAAGAACGAGCATGTTCCGTGGGGACATCTCAAAATCATTCTCGCAATAAAACTGGGCAACACTTGGTAAGGAGACAAGCTTTTTAACAAGCTCAACCGCATAACGAACGAGTCCATGCAAACCAAGAGAGAACATGGTGCTACCCCACGTGAGTGGGTCATACACGCCATTACTTTTCTCCATGAGTGCAAGGCTCGCGGAACTAAGGATGATAGCAAGACCTTCTTCAACTGACTCCTGCTTAGAAAAACCAACGAACTTTACCGTTGAAAACTCAACAAGGTTCGTCAATTCAGATTTCCAAATAGAAATGAGTTCGTTTGAAACGAACCCGCAATTGATAAGGGTCTGCATTGCCACTGTGATGGGCAACCTGCTATCACACCTATAAGGCACGATAGCAAAACATCCATCAGATGGAGTGGAACGGGTCAACCGCTTCGGTAACTTGTGAAGTCTTTTCATTGCCTCCTTTCTGCCCACCGATGTTGCGAAGCGCACGCTTGCGAAGCTTTTTCAAAATACGCAAAGCATGTTTTTCAAGGTTAAAAACCCTATCCCCCTTAACACTATCCACCAGTGTATCAAGGCGATCTTCCTCAAGCTCATCATTAATAAGCTTGAGCGCGTGTTCTTTCACACGCGAGAATGCCTCAGGATGATGATCGTAAAGAAGAGCAAGCATGGCTCGCCAATCTTCATTGTGACCATACCCTAGGGGATTCTTAAGGACCTCCTCGAGATCAGGCGAACCAGCAGCAAAGGCGATGAATAAATCTTCACCGACGAACGAATCAACGATCGCAGCAATAAGTTCACTAGTACGCTCGTGATCCTGTTTTGTGGTAAGTACAACTTGACCCACAGAATGGAACACTCGTTCAAGCACGGGTTGAAAATCTGCAAAGGTTGCTGCCTGAGGAAAATCCCCATACGTCGCACCAATGTGACCCAACATTTCAATAAGCTGGTTTGGACTAACGAGGTGTGCCGCAAGACTCGGATGAGTCATATCAGCATGAATGGCATCGGTAAGCGCGACGATGTGTCCACCATCGAGCCCACTGACCACTTCCCTCAACTTCTTTTCACCCTCAGAAGACTCGACAATGAGCGCCAATTGCTTTTCAGCAGATTTAGCATCACCACCCTCGAGGGTCCTGATCACCATGAGCGTTGTCACTGACTTGTTACTATCTTGTTGCATATCTTATGTACCTTTCTTTTTTATCTGGTTTGAAGTTTTGAAGAGAATAACTACGATTGTAGCCAACGTTTCTGCATTATCTTTCTCAAGGAGACTCCATAGAGCGTCCGCGTCAGAATGACGCGTAAGTGCCCCGGTGTTTCTCAGGTATTGAACTGAATCAGCGCTAGTCCCTTTTTTGTAGAGCATCTCTAAGGCGTCGTACACGACGAATTTGAGGTGTCCATAAAAAAGAATAGCGCCATGTGCTGGCGTGGAGCGAATTGTTTCAATAAACCGAATTGGATCCTTTACCAACTGAAGGCGATACAACTCGCGGTCGTTTTTGAGTTTCAACTCAAATTCACCCCATGATGAACTGAGCCGCTTACGCACTGCAAGTTGTTCACGAAATTCCTTAATTTCTGCCTCGATTCCTTTCTTGTCCATTTTGCAAAAGTTTTTGATATTGGGTTGATTTAATTCGTTGAGCTATCCCCTCAATTGCTCTTCAAAGTATTTTTTAACAACCTTGGTGGCTGTGACTCGCAAATTGCTTACCACACCACCACGAATTTCATCGTCGTATGCCTTTCGTTTCTTTGGATTTGAAAGCGTTTTGTACGCCTTCACCACATCGTCAAATCGATCGACGTCAGCGGAACCCCCTGACGAATCAGGATGGTATCTCGCCGACAGCTCTCGATATTTAGCTTTGATGGCCAAAAGAGGAGCGTCTCGCGACACTCCGAGTATTTGATAGAAATCTTTTTCTGTATTCATTTTTCAAGTTTCCTTTCTGCCTCGGACACTAATACAAAAACAACTATTTGTCAACCACGCCGTGATCCTCCACAGCCTTGGCATCACACGATTTTTTCTTGTCCTCTCACCACTTCTCGGCTACTATGAAGTTGTTACTCTTTTTAATTCAAGTCAGTCTCGTCCCGTTTTTTTTAACGCACAGGCATTTCTTCCAAGAAACCTCATACCGCTTCTTTATTCCCAGCCAATCAGAAATACCCACTAAAATTAAAAACCTACGCGAAAAGGTGCGTGACGATGCTGCACACAACCAATGCCACTTACAACGATTATGTTCCTTTTAGGAGCACTCATCCTTGGCTCAGGCGTCGGCTACTATCTCCGCTTCATCATTTCAATTGGAAAGCGTGGTTCAATGGAACTCGAGATAAAGCAGATGGAACTCGAAGCAAAGGAAAAAGCAAAAAAAACCGTATTAGAAGCAGAACACAAGGCAGCAGAAATCCTCCAAGAATCACGAAAAGAAGGAAAGGAACGCGAAGAAAAACTTCAGACAACCGAGGAGCGTCTCATTAAAAAAGAAGATATTCTCGATAAACGCCAGGGCGACCTCGACAAAGAAGTTGATTCAATCAAAAACAAGGCCAACGAAATCCGCGAAATCAAAGACCGTGCAGACAAGTTAATTGTTGAACGTGAAAAAGCCCTTGAAGCAACATCAGGTTTGTCCGTTGAAGAAGCAAAAAATAAACTTATAAAAGAAACCGAGACTCGTTACGCCGATGATTTGATGGTTCGCATGCGAAAGCTCGAGAATGGAAACCATGAACAATTAGATCTACGCGCTAGAAATATTCTTGCGACAGCGATACAGCGTTTCTCGGGATCAGTTACAGCAGATGTATTCAGTTCAAGTGTCACCATTCCATCAGAAGACGTTAAGGGAAAAATAATCGGTAAAGAAGGCCGTAACATCAAAGTGTTTGAACGTATGACAGGTGTTGAGGTTCTTGTTGATGAAAGCCCAGGCTTCATCGTCTTGTCATCATTTGATCCAGTTCGTCGCGCAATCGCAAAGGTGGCGCTTGAGAAATTGATCCTCGATGGCCGTATCCAACCAGCAAAAATTGAAAAGACAATCGAGGAAGCAAAGGCAGAGATAAACAAGATTATTGAAAAGAGAGGTGAGGAAGCAGCGTTCGAGTGTGGCGTCATGAACCTCGACAGACGTGTCCTCATGGTTCTTGGTCGCCTCCACTTCCGTACATCGTATGGTCAAAACGTCCTCCAGCATTCAATTGAAATGACTCACATTGCCGGAATGATTGCACAAGAATTGGGTGCAAACGTAGCTGTCGCAAAGGCGGGTGCCTTGGTCCACGATATTGGCAAAGCACTTGATCACGAAGTCCAAGGCACCCATGTCGAGATTGGTCGTCGTGTCCTCCAGAAATTCAATACCGATGAGGCAATTATCAAGGCGATGCAGGCTCACCACGAGGAATACCCATTCGAAACGGTTGAATCAGTTATTGTGCAGGTTGCTGACCACATCTCTGGTTCACGTCCAGGTGCACGCAGGGACAGTGTTGAACAATACATTAAACGCCTCGAAGATTTAGAATCAATCGCGACAGGCTTTCCAACTGTTGAACGTGCATACGCACTGCAGGCAGGTCGTGAAATACGCATATTCGTAACACCAGAAAAGTGTACCGATATCGAAGCGGCAAACTTGGCACACGATGTTGCAAAAAAGATTGAAGACGATTTGAAGTATCCAGGCGAAATCAAAGTGACGGTTATCCGCGAAACAAGAATCACTGATTACGCCCGGTAGTAGAATTTTGATTTGATTATGTTCTACGTTTATTGTATTGAAAGTAAGTTAAATAAGGAACTTTACTTTGGTTTCACAAACGACCTAAAAAGACGTTTACAGGAACATAATCAGGGATTAAACCTTTCTACGAAACGATACATACCCTGGGAACTCATATATTACGAGGCATGTGTTGAAGAGTTAGACGCACGACGAAGGGAGCATTACTTGAAAACAAGTACTGGTAGGCGAATGTTTAAGAAAAGAATAAAAGAATATCTCTCTAATCAAAAGGTTTAATTGAATCAAAATCTCACTACCGGGTACGCCCGGTAGTAGAAGAGCTAGTGGCTTACAGCGAATAGCCGAGAAATCATAGAGACACTATACCAAAAGGCCGGCACGCGAGGCGTGC
>CAIMLU010000033.1 GCA_903842365.1 uncultured bacterium | reverse complement strand
TATTGTGCGACACGCTACCTACCAACCTGCCCTACGAAGAAACGGATTGATTGAGGGACAAAATCCGGTCGGCTTTATATCGGGTCAGCTATCTTGAGGTCTTATAGGGAGTTTAAGTCTCCACTTCTTCTCGAGAAGAACAGGATAATAAAAAATGTTTCTACTTTCGACATCAGCGTCTTTGGTGCGGTCTATACAGTTTTTATATAGTTTCCTCTTCAGTCTTCATACCCGATTTTTCGGGGGCCTCAAAATACGGGTATCTAATTAGTAATAATATTATACAAATTCGCCTGTGAAAAAGCAGGTGGAGGTATTCAATCTCAAAAATTTCGATAAACTATCTTTTCTGTGGAATAGCTCTTCTGTAACCCTTATTCCAAATTTTCATCTGTTCAAGCAAAACACTCAACGCCCTACCATGTTCGGTTAAGGTGTATTCAGTGTGAGGTGGGACGACGGGATATATCTTCTTTTTTATTATTCCATCCCCTTCAAGCTGAATAAGACGCGCAGAAAGAGTACGAGGACTTACCCACTGTAGCGAACGCTGAAGTTCACCAAAGCGCTTCTTGCTATCAAGTAGATCCCTGATAATGAGAACGGTGTATTTATTTCCAATAACATTCAAGGTGTCCTCTACCTCACATTTTGTGAACCTATTTTTAGGAGTTTTCATACTATACTTTATGTAACTACTTTACACTGTGTAGTGTACCATTATACTTAAGACATTAAAAGTAATCCGTATAAAATATTGTGAATAAAAAACAACAAGTAAAGGACTTATTGAAAGCTATCGAGACAGGTGCTTCTGAGCCAATCAGCTATGTACATCCCGGTAAATACAATCAACATAATCTAGGGGTCAAGGATGGACTACAAGGATTCGGTGAACTACTCCAACAACTCCCTCCACATTCCGCAAAGGTAAATACCATTCGTGTATTTAATGATGGTGAATATGTTTTTGCTCATACTGACTACAATTTCTTTGGTCCAAAAATAGGTTTTGATATTTTTAGATTCGAAGATGGCAAAATTGTAGAGCATTGGGATAATCTCCAAGTAACCGCTGGATCAAATCCAAGTGGCCACACCATGATCGACGGATCAACTGAAGTTATTGATTTAGACAAGACTGAAGAGAATAAGAATTTAGTAAGAAACTTTATACAAGACATTCTTGTAAACGGAAAAATGGATAAACTTACTAAATACTTTGATGGAGATAACTATACCCAGCACAATCCTCAAATTGCTGATGGTTTATCTGGTCTCGGCAAGGCCTTGGAAGCAATGGCAAAACAAGGCATTACCATGAAATATAAAGAGGTTCACAAGGTACTCGGCGAAGGAAACTTTGTACTCGTTGTCAGTGAAGGTGTATTCGCCGGTGCACCAACTTCATTCTATGACTTGTTTCGAGTTAAAAATGGAAAAATTGCAGAGCATTGGGATACAATAGAGACTATTCCAGCAAAGTCTGAATGGAAAAACCAAAATGGCAAATTTGGTTTCTAGTAGATAACACCCTGGCACGCTGAATCGCCACCCAGACCGATAAGTTCAATTATTTTCCACCAATCTCCTTTTCAGAAGGTCGACCGGATGGTCGACCTTCTCTCGTTCAGACAATTGTCGATGATATTTGTCACCCCTGTGTTTCTTGTACTGACCATCTGCGCTTAATCCACGTAGCCCAAGTCAGGTGTTAAAACACAAACCCCCTCGTACGAGACATCTCTCTAGCGACCATTCTTCCCTATACGTCGAGCTTTGTCTCCGCAACTTCCTATGAGCGTCTGAAAACCACACCGAAGACATATGTATGTTGGCATTGGTTAGTGGAAAGATATTGAACTTCCTCAACAATATTACGATTGTGGATCAACGAAAATAAAAATCATCCATTTTTGGTGGATGATTTTCTAACTTATCCTTATTTATTCTAATCGAACTCTTCCCCACTAAAACCAGCAAAAGTCGCTGTGGTATTTAGCCTATTCTTTGCTATGTAGTTGTTTGCAACGTATCCACTCAAAATAAAGACAAGGAGAATAAATCCATTGATTATAAGGATCGAATGTTTTTTATCTGTTCTAATGAATAATTTAAGAAGAAGAGCGAAAATAACCAACATAGCAATAACACCCAAAACAATGTTTATTGTATGTCTTGGGGAAGTTAGGTGTTTATTAAAAAAACTTGGCTTTGCATAACTTTGAATGGGTACAGGAACTACGGTTGTTGTTGCTATAACTACTGTTTGTGTTGCCATAGACAAAGATTTTGTACTATTAACCACTTGTACCGAAGCACCCATGACATTAGAGACCACCCCTATAGGAGTAGACGTTGCATAAGAAACGACTTGTACAGAACCAACCTGCATATCAATTCTTGCAGGCTTTCCAAAAACTTGAGCTACAAAAACTGTAGGGTTGCCATTATATGTACCCGTAGCAATACCGGTACCCATTTCTGTATATGAATTTTTTAAAATATTTGCTTTATGAGTAGGTGAATTCATCCACGCCTTGTCTACATCCTGAGAATCGGTAAAATCAACAGCAAGATTTTCTCCAGCATATTCATACTTATACCCCACCTGCTTAAACCAATACCAAGGAGCTTTTCCTTCTGGACTTATATGTGCAAAGTATCCTTTATCCGCCATATCGTTCGCCTTAAGTTGTGCCACTTTATTTAAAGCAGGATTAACGGTGAGAACAGCGAGGTGCTGCAGTTGCCTATTTTGATTCGTTAAGCCATCAAGTACTGCAGGAAGGACTGCAGCTAAATAACTATTATTAGCAGGGTTAAAAGGAGGTACAAATGGTACTACTAAGATTCCAAGTTCAAGCAAAAAAACAATCTCAACTAAATAACGAAAGTTTTTAGTTCGTAAAAAGTGAGGTTGATGATCATTGCCATCATGAGGAATAAAATGTTTTTTGAACCAGTTGAACATGTATAATAATACTAAATTAAAACCCTATCCAAGTCTATGAATAGAGTTTTAATAGCAGGGTCACATCCTAAAGGCTTTTATTTGTTTAGTTCCGCGATTGTAAGAGGGCCTACAAAACCAGTTGATGGGATACCGTGGCTTGTCTGATATGCTTGCACTGCTGCAAAAGTGATAGGTCCGAAATACCCTGTAGATATTACATATGTGAAGAACCCCTCTGCGCGTAGTCTTTCCTGGAGTTGTTTTACAGCATCAGATGAGGCACCCCTTCCTTGATAATCTGCAAACGTAAACGTAGATGCACCTAAAACGCTTCCTTGTGAAACTACGGTTGGATTTTGAGCAGACATAACCCTCCTTAACCTATTGCCACTGCTACTTCCACCATATCCAATTTCTGCTGAAACCAATGAAACACCAGCAAAAGCAATCATAAACACCAAAACCCCAATTACTAATATTTTTTTCATATAATATATTGATTATTTCATCGCACCACACTACTGGTTTATTGTCAAACACCATTCTATCAGAGTATATAGAACAAGTAAATGCCCCCCTTGTTAATAACCTTAAGCAACAGTTTAGACCTGAGAAATAAGTATTTATAAGGGTCTTCTCCTATCACATCATCTGTAAATATAATATATTCAATCCCCCTCCCTTTCAGAAATTCAATAACCGAATCAGGGTTTGCATCGTTATTTGTCACCTCTTTTTCAATAGCATCGTACTCTTCCCCATTACCCCCCTGGCTCACCACAGTTCCAAGATTCATATTCTTTCCTTGCACAATATCACAATCAAAATAATTTCTTGATAGATTCGCTGTCAAAATTTCATTATTAAAATGAAGAGAATAATATTGTTGCCAAGGCAAGAAAAGGGCTCGACAATTTTTATCTTGTTTCAAAACATTATTTACTTCAGTCCACGAATTTGGATATTGAACAGATTTCAGTTGCCCAATGAACCCGAACAACATCATAGGTGTATATAAAAGTGGAATAGCAATCAAGACATAGAAAACAATTCTTCGGTATTCTTGTCTTTGAAAATACGAAAGGATAAACCTAGTTCCAAGCCCGGCAAGAAGTGCATAGCCCAAAGCAAGTAAGACAGACCACTTTTCTGAATCCCTAAAACCTTTCCAGAAAGAAACGTGTTCAAACATCCACAGATTAAAATTTCTAAAAACCCCCTCACCTATTCCACAAGAAAATACCATCGCTAAAAACATAACAAAAATCAAAAACGAAACCCTGACTCGCAGTTGCCTATCTCTAAATCCTGAATATATTCCAAATGAGATAATAGAGAAAAGTAATATGAGCGACACAGCAAAGCTAAAACCACCGTCTTTCGGAAGAAAAAACCTTGAAACCCAAACCTCATGCTCTTCCCAGAACCCATGAAGAGATAGAACATTCCCCAAAGTCCCCCAGTAGCCACTACCGGCTGTTTTAAACACTTCCCAATGTTCGGGTCCAAAAGTGGCAAGAGGCGTACCGGTAGGGCTAATAATAGCTGGAATAAGCCAATAACTACTACACACAAGCACAGTTAGGCCAAGCAACAGTCCTTTTTTGATAAATTCTAAATCAAATTTAAGTCTTACAAGATTTACAATACAAGCAAGCCCAGTCACGATAAGTGACATGATAAAAATATGCGTAGAAATGACCCCTATTAAAATTATTATTCCAAGAAGTTTTAAACCATTCTTATAACCTACCTCCTTACAAAACTCAAATAAATAAGCTGTAAATGGCACGAGTAAAGCATAACCAAAAATCACTGCCCACTGGCCCGCTAAAAACCTTTCATACACGAAGGGGTTTACTACAAAGACAAGCGACATTACATACTCTGCACCATGAGTATTTTCGATATTAAAAATCTTTTTAAAGAAATGTAGGGGTAGGTAAAAAAGGAGAAAGAAAAGTATAATTAAAAGTATTTTTTGCGCAATCCACCCACCAAAAACATATGTAAGGAAAGCTAGGAAGTACCAAAGTGGAACAGTATTCAGTAAATCGCCAGTATTTCTTGTGAGGTCGAAATGTGGGCCAAATACCATATCCAAAGTTAAAACATACCCGCTAGATAAAAGTGACCACAGGACAACAAGAACACCAATCAGGCTAAATAATATGTAGATATTATTTTTCTTCATTTTGATTCTCCTTAAATAACTCTGGGTGTCTTTTGTACTCAATTAATTGAAGGGCTACAACCATAACCAGAAAAAAGAAAGCGTGAACCGCCACTCGCTCTGCAATATCGTTTTGTTTAAACTGTAGCAGAAAAGGACAAGAAGTAAGACTAATTAAAGCCATTACCCCTATCACTCTGTTATCCCAGTCATAAAAAGCAAAAGCTAAGAAAAGAAACCACAAAAGACTTGCACTTAACCCAAAATATATCCCAAAAGAAATGGATATCACAATCAAAATCACCCCTTGCTTCTTTTTTGCAATAATATCTTTTTTGATTAATTCAAAAAGATTAATCAAAAATTGTTTTTTAATTATTTTTTTCATCTTTTTTCTTTAGTTTAACACGCACTATTTTAACCCCTTCATAACTTAGATAGCCGATACACCCCACGAGAGTTAGTCCTGAAATAAGAATACCCAAATAAAGCCATCTTTGTGGAAAGAATTCTATGACCATTTCCAGATCATATGATCCATCAACATTCTTGGTACATAAGGTTGTATTTTGAGAGCAGTAAGTTCCAGTGTCCACGTACCAAGCATTTAAGAAATCATTAAGTTTATAATGGTATTCATCAGAGATTCTGTCAGGCTTTACAAAAGGATTCCAAGGGCCAAAAAATCCATTTATCTTATTGTTATTAAATTGTAATTGCCATTGGGGATGATAACTCTCACTCATGGCAAGGTAAAAAGGAGTTGTAACACCCTTAATATGGACTAGTTTTTTTGTCGGATTTATAAGGTCAAAAGAAACTAACTTAGGCTCCTTTAGTTTTACACCTGGATCACTTACAAGATAATATACATTACTCAAATCTGGAACTTCAATTATTTTGAAATTGTCGTATCTATTTATTATCTTTGTCTCTCCATCTGTAGAATCAGCATATACATATAAAGAAACAGAGGTTGCCCCCTCTGGAACCTTAATTGTCCTTGCAAAGGTATTCCAATTATTATTTTTTATTAGAAGATCTTCTTTTATAAAGGTTCTCTTTTTGTCATTAAAGCCAAGATAATACGAAGCATGGTCAGCATTAGGGCTTTGATAATCAAAGCTAATTTTGTATGTTTTATTACCCACTATATTTAAATCAATTGCTGTGCAAGCTATATGTCTAGTTGCTTCAAGCTCTAAAGATTGTGCTCCATCAGTTTTAC
>CAIMLU010000032.1 GCA_903842365.1 uncultured bacterium | reverse complement strand
GCACCAAACTTTAATAGATATTTATTTAAAAGAATCAATTCATTATCTAAAAATAATCAAGGTGACGTTCTCTTCCATTTTTGTAACGTCAGGATTAGTTTGATAGAGATGATATGCCTCTTTAATATTAGGATAATCAGTCATAATCTTCTTCCACACTTTCTTAAACTGACGATAATCACCAACCATCTTATACGCAACGAAATCACCCTCAATTAGAAGATCCCCTTTTGGGTCAGGAAGACCAATAAAGCTAGCACCAAACATTTTTGGTTTCTCAACCATACCAACCGACCAATCAATCACCTTACCAGTACCTTGAAACTCTTTTTTAAACTCTGAATACTTTTTCATAGGAATAAGCATCCAGAAAAAGAAAAAAGATTTTTTGGTAACAAAATGCACATTCATTGTGAATCGTGCGTACCCCTCTTTAAGGGTGGGTAAATTTGTATTCATACAGAATGCAGTTTACTATATAGTGAAGCTGCTTAACAAGTTACACTACACACATGCGTTCAATTTTCTATATACTGTTATGTATTTTTACTATCTCTTTAGTCATATCTATAACACCCCTATCTTGGTTTGATACACAAGCGGTTGATGGTAGTTTTGGGTTACGCACAAAAACACATAGGTGTATTGGTTTTACCCTGGAACCGAAAACAGCGTACTACTTTCCTAGTGGATCATTTTCCTTTCCACTCCTCTTTGGTAAAAAGTTTATTTACGACGTAGGCCCAATAAATGAACGATCGTATTGTCTTGGTCAAGACATGTGGTTTGGAGAATAGAAAAAAACAGATACAATAGGGTATATGAAAACGTTTATACACAACCTCAAGCTCGCATTTACCCAAAGTGAGCTTTACCAAAACCCTGCATCATTTAAGCTTAAGGGTGGTTTAGTCCACATCTTGTGGCTTTCAATTATTCTCTCTATTGTTTCTACAATATACGTCGTATCAATAGCTCTTCCTGTAATCAAAAGTGGTGCCGAGTATGGGGCGCTATTTGCGGAAAAATTCCCTGAACAACTCATACTCACACTCAAGAACAATACGCTCTCTATGAATGTCCCAAGCCCATTTGAGATATCATACAAAAAACTGTACAACGAAATTGCAACATCTACGGTCAACCTACAAGAACATCAAAATCGAGCCGAGAATTTTATTGTCATTGATACCGATCATAACGTAGAGCTTGCAACGTTCGATGCATATAAAACAGACATGTTTCTCGGTAAAGACGGTATTATATCAAAAGATAGTAGCGGTAGCCTTCGTGTGAATTACTACAAAAGTGCAAAGATAAACGAACTTATTATTTCAAAGCCTATTGTTATAGGATGGAACAACACTTTGCAGTCGACCGTAAAACAACTATCGCTTCTTATTATTATAATTATAAGCTTTATTATTATTGTATTGAGCACCGCGTACTCATACATACAACTCCTTCTTGCATCTCTCCTTGGGGCAATAATAGTAAAACTTGTCGCTAGTGTAAAAGGGTGGAAAAACTTTCCCTATACGGATGGATTAAAAATTGCACTTTATGCAATAACGATAAAAACTATCATCAACCTTGTAGGCTACATTATTCCCCTTCCTTGGTTCCTTACTGTTGCACTCTTCACAGCGATCGTAGTGGGATTCATACCACATAAAGACAATACAATAACGCCGGAGACGACCGAAGAAACCCCTGCATAACATACAAAAACCACCCATCATCTAAACGATAATGGGTGGTTTTTTCGTGTGCCTTAACGGTGTTTCCACTCCTTTTCTTGACGAGCAAGGTGGTGTTTTGATTTTTCATGACCAAGAAGGATCTCGGACACTTTTTCCATTCGAACGCCTTGCGACCCTTTTACAAGAACGACATCCCCTGGAATAACAAGTGACTTTACAAAAGTGGCTGCTGAAACCGAATCTATAAATTCATATATATGTTCTGACACCGATGATCCGGGTAAACGGGCACCGTAGGCGATCATTTTAGCCTCTTCACCAACAGCAATAACTATATCGGCAACTTTCCCAGCAATAATACCCATACGTTGGTGCTCAGCTTTTGAAAAATGACCTAATTCGCGCATGTCACCCAACACTGCAATACGTCTCCCTGAAACACGGATATCAGCTAGTGTGTTAAGTGCTTCTTCGACTGCAACCGGAGATGCATTATAACTATCATCAATAACCAAAACGCCGTCATCAGACATAACAGGATGCATACGACCCTTTGGAGCCTCATGGAGGCCAAGTCGCTCAATGGCAGTCGCTAATGGAACACGAAAAAGATCAGCGACAGCAAAGGCAGCGAGCATCGGGTAAACGTAATGGCGCCCTAAAACATCTGAAACACGTACAATTCCCGACTCATCTTTGTCTGTTACCTCAAATTCAATACCCGTGGGAACATTAGACTGTGTTGCATACAACACACCGTACTTATCGGCTTTTACATCTGACTTTGGACCAAACCCATAAAAAACCTTATGGGCTGAACCTGTTGCAAAAGAACTTAGACGCTCATCATCGGCATTAACCACGAGGACACCACCTTTTTTAAGACCACGAACGAGTTGCCACTTTTCTTCATAAACCTTCTCAGGCGTCTTGAAATGTACAACGTGAACAGGAACCCGTTGAAGACGAGTAAATACAGCTATGTCTGGATGAAGCCATTTAACGACATTGCGAATATCACCAGGTTTATCGGCCCCTATTTCAAGAACAAGAACTTCTGGAAAACGTGAATCAATAACTTTATAAAGACCAACCATAATATTAACCATCCACATAAGCGGATTGTTCCAAGCATTACTTAAACCTAATACAGCAAGGGGTATTCCAATCTCACTATTAAAACTTTTTTCACTTTTACGAACATCAAAACTACCCGAAAGCACGGTCGCAATCGCGTCTTTTGTTGATGTTTTACCGACATTCCCCGTAACGGCAACGATTTTTGGTTTATGGATTGCAATCGCAAGACGCGCCTCAAAAGTGAGGGTGTCGACGACAATGAATTTCAAGAAATGTTTTATGACAGACATATGTGTATGGAGTATACCTTAGAACTTATCTATCTGGTGGCACGTTGTAGTAACTAATGAGGAATTTTGCGAGATTAATGTAAGGTTCAGTGAGTGTATGAGATGCATACGAGACACCCTTTGGATATACCGTAAACAAGAAAACAATGAACCGTGGATTATATGCTGGGAAATAACCGAAAAATGAGTGCAAGTAACGATCATCATAATAACCACCGCCAGACTCCCGAGCCATTTGGGCCGTACCAGTCTTTGTCGCCATCGAATAGTGTTCCATTTTAACTGTACCACCCAGAAGCGCTTTATCGGCAACATTCACAAGCATGTTTGTAATATCCTCAGATGTTTTTTCTGACCACACACGACGTTCTGATTTCGGTTCTATTTTTTTTACGGTTCCATTTACATATTCGATGCGCTTTACGATGTGAGGTGTTGGTATAATGCCACCATTCCCGAGGGCAGAAAGCGCACGGGTAATCTCTATTGGAGTCATTGCAATACCCTGCCCAAATGATGCTGTTACATACTCGACGTCACGTGGGCTCTCTAGGTTTTTAACAAGACCCAGAACTTCACCAGGTAAATCAATACCGGTCTTTTCCCCAAGGCCAAGCGATCTAAAATAGCGAGCCAACCTATCATTTCCAAGCTTACCTGTAACAAAAGCCATTCCAGTGTTAAGGGATTCACTTAGCACGCGTTGCATATCTATGTTACCACGGCCTTTGTGGTCAAAATTTGAGATAGTCGCACCATCCACAACAACAAAACCCTTATCGTCGTAATGAGTACTCGGGGTCACGACTCCGGCATCAATACCCGCAGCCATCGCAAGAGGCTTCACAATCGAACCCATCTCAAAAACACTCTGAACAATTGGATTAATGAACACCGATTGGTTATTTTCTGATCCATACGAATTAGGGTCAAAATCAGGAGTCATGGCCATAGCGTATATTTCACCCGTTTTTGGATTCATAACAATACCACCGGTTCGATCCGAAGAGTATTTTTTCTGTACGAGCATTAAGGCTGACTGAAGCTCAGACTGAACAACCGGTTCTATCGTTGTTACAATATCACCCTCCTCGGATCCATTGGATAATTCATCAGACCCAAGAAAAACTTGTGCAAAAAAGTTTGCATATGTGCTGAGAGAATTACGTGAAAGAACATCTTCATAAAAACGTTCAAGACCGTAAACACCACCTATCGTATTCTCATCTTTATAACCAACAAACCCAAGAACATGCGACGCCAACCTATTTCCCGGATACTCGCGCCAACGTTCCTTGTATGCCGCCAATCCATCAATACTCAACGCGTCAATCGCCTTCTCGGCCTTTTCATCAACACGTCTTGCCAAGACTTCATATGAACTATTTTTTCGAGTCGATTTAAGAAGCATTGATTGATCATCTGCGGAAATATATCCAGAGAGCGCATTCACAATATCTTCTGGTTCCTTAACAAGTTTTGGATTAACAGCAACGGTATAACCAGTCTTGAGCGTTGCAGCGGATATCTCTGAACCGTCCTTTGATTCGAAGAAAATGCTCCCCCTATCAAAAATAGAACTTTTTTTTACGACGTACTGACTGTCGGCAATTCTTCGAAACTCCCCAGAACGCAACACCTGAATAACATAAAGACGACCAACAATAACAAAAGTTGGTATGATAATAAATATCGAGAGAAAAGTTATTCGTTTCCGTGAATCAAGCAGCATAAACCCCTATTCTAACGCACAGTGAGCGAATTGAAAGACAAACCTGATGACTGAGAAAGAAATCGAGGTGAGAGGCCTTTTGAGAAACCAACGGCAAGAGCCTTATCTGTATCTATAGCTGTAATATTATTCGCATAACGTGTTTCAAGTTCACTAATGACAGACATAGTATCTGTAATGTGTTCTTTTGTATCACGAGCAATTGTGGTTGATAGTATCGCTGCATTAACAAGACACACATACACAACAAGAGACACGGCGATTACACCAATGAGGCCGTACGCTACAAAAGGTCTCTCCATTTTTGCCACACTTTCCTGCATGTATTTTGTCATAGTGTTTATATTAATGTTTATTTTTTTCTGAAAATTCGTAACTTCGCGCTGCGTGATCGAGGGTTTCGCATTATTTCTTCATCGCCTGGTCCAAGGGGACGTTTTGTGACAATGCTCGCCTCACCTGCTTCATCTTTTGCTTTCGCAAAACGTTTAACAATCCTGTCTTCGAGGCTATGGAAGGATATGACCGCTATCACTCCATCATGTTTTAATTTATTCCATGCACCTTCAAGGCCTTTTTCAATAACAGTCAACTCAGCATTCACAGCCATCCTGATCGCTTGAAATGTTTTTGTTGCCGGGTGAATACGTTTTGGATGAAATCGTGCAGGAATCGCTTTTGAAACAAGCTCCGCAAGTTCAAGGCTTGTTTCTATTGGATGAACCGTTCGTTCTTCAATAATTCGCCTTGCTATACGTCGTGCAAATCGTTCTTCTCCGAAGCCAAAAATAATATCCGCAAGTGTTTCTTCTGACCACTCATTTACAACCTCTCGCGCTGTGACTGTAATTTTTAAAGGGTCATCTGAAAGCGTCATCGTGAGTGGTTCATTTCGTAGGAATGAAAAACCACGGCCCGAAGCATCTATTTGATATGAGGAAACCCCAAGATCAAACACAAACCCATCAACAACGCTTACCCCTGCCCTTTCAAGAGATTCATCAATTGAGGAAAAGTTTTCATTAATAACTGAAAACCTTTCACCGAATCTCGAGAGTTTCTTTGTGGCTGATTCAATCGCATGGCGATCGAGTTCAAAACCAATTACCTTTACATCTGGAAGTCGTTCGAGTATCTCTTCACTATGTCCACCTCCACCAAGCGTTGCATCAACTATTGTTTCACCACCTTTGAGACCGAGGGCATCAACCGTTTCTTTGAGGAGCACTGTTATGTGGTTCATGTTTGTTTTCGTATCGAGGCTATCGAAGCCGCGCGAACGAGCTTCGAAAACCTCGATATTTCTTTTTAAAGCACACCGATGCCACCCAATTTTTCAGCCAAGCCGTCTGCTTGTTTTTCGACCACTTTTTTATACTCCTGCCACCTTGTCTCATCCCATATTTCTGCACGAGACTGAACACCGATAATGGCAACTTTTTCCGTAAGCCCTGCACGCTCCCTCAAAAACTCTGGTACGAGCACTCGTCCGATCGAGTCAACCGAAGCCTCAACGGCACCTCCAAACATAAAACGGTTGAAACTTCGGTTGTCGGCTTGAAGCACCGATGACTCCGAAAGCTTATCGGCGATTTTCTTCCATTCCTTTATGGAAAAAACAAAAAGACACGAATCAAGACCCGGTGTGATCACCACCGTCTTGCCTAACTCCTGACGAAATTTCGCCGGGAGTGACATTCTGTTTTTTTCATCTATTGAATGAGTGTATTCACCAATAAGCATGACTATTTTGATTGCTTAACGAGCACCTTTTTTCTCAACTCAAATCCAATCACTTTTGTGATTTTAATCTTGTACGATTTTGCGCCATTTTGTATGACGTATGTATAAGTTGAAATATGCATCGTAATAAGTAAGAAAGTTTATTAGGATCCTGTTTCCCACACCTTCCCACTTAACGACCATTATATAACACCTCATCCCACTTTACTGCATTTGTTATCCACATCCACACATGAAAAAAACCGCCTTGTTGCGGTCTTTTTCAAATCATATTCTATGAACAAGCTATTCTACTCGTCTTTTGGTCGCATAAGTGGGAAAATCTGACACTCGCGAGCAGGTTTATCCATAAGGAAACTAAAGAGTCGTTCCGAGAGTCCAAACCCACATGTCGGTGGCATACCATGCTCAAGCGCCTCAACAAAATCAGTATCATTCATTTGTGCCTCTTCATCCCCTGCCTCACGTAGTTTTGCCTGTTCTTCAAACCTTCCAGCTTGGTCGAGTGGATCATTGAGTTCACTGAATCCTTTCCCCATCTCTGACCCAGCAAGAATCACCTGAAATCGTTCGACAAGATTTTCATCATCACCCTTTCGTTTCGCAAGAGGTTCAAGGAATACAGGAACATTAATAAGGAATCCTGGTCCACCAATCTTCTTGCGACACACCTTCCAGAGGGTATCGACGGCACGAGCCATGTTGAGCCCTTTTTCCTCGTACTCAACATGAAGTTCTTTTAACTTGATTACAACATCCTCAAGCGATGCAACTGATATATCAGTACCCGTCATTTTTTTGATCGTCTCAGTGAAATCATATATCTGCCACGGAGCACCAAGATCAATATTAAAACCTTTTATTTTAAATTGGAGTGTTCCGAATGTGGTTTGTGCAATATGTTTGTACAATTCTTCAACAATCTTCATGCCATCATTGTAATCAGCGTATGCCCAGTAAAACTCCATCTGAGTATAATCTTGAAGATGTTCAGCATCCATACCTTCATTTCGAAAAATACGGCCTATTTCAAAAACTTTTGGGAACCCAGCAACCATAAGGCGTTTCAACCATAATTCTGGTGAGATGCGCAAAAAAACATCGAGGTCGAGCGCATTATGATGTGTTGAAAACGGACGAGCATCAGCACCACCAGCTGTATTTTCAAGAATAGGTGTCTCTACTTCCATGAACCCACGCACAAGCAAGAACTCACGGATAGCACGCCAAAACGCCGAACGACGCACAACCATAGCGCGAACTTCAGGATTGGTAAGAATGTCGAGGTAACGTTTTCGGAGCTTGATTTCTTCGTTCTCGAGACCACTCCATTTTTCAGGCATTGGTAAGAGCGACTTCGTTGCCATCACCCATGCTGTTGCAAGAAGGCTTTTCTCTCCACGATTTGTTATAAAAAGTGTACCTGTAGTAGAAATAAAGTCACCAACATCGACGGTATCCGCAAAGAGACTCAACGCATCAACACCAATCACATCCTTTTTAATGACACACTGAAATTCTCCTGTACCGTCAAAAAGTACAATAAAAAGTATTGCGCCCTGACCTCGTATTGCCATCACCCTTCCCACAAGCGAAACAACGCTAGCCTTTATGGATATATCATCAAAAGACTCCTTTGCTTTCAAAAGAGTCATATCACAGGGAACAGTGCTTGGAAATGGGTTCACGCCCCGAGACTTGAGTGCCTCGAGTTTTTTTATTCGAACCGCACGAAGTTCATCGAGTGAAGCCATAAATGTTTTATTTTATTCTACAGAGACAATCTTGTAAGATATCTTTCCTTTTGGAGTAAGAACCATCGCAGTATCGCCTTTCACCTTTCCAAGGAGAGCGACCCCCATAGGAGAACCATTAGAAATTTTTCCTTCAGACACATTTGCATCTTCTGAACCAACAACAGTGATCTTCATTTTTTCCCCACTGTTTTTTTCAATAGTCACCATTGAACCCATAACAACAATTTCACCGTGCTTTCTTTCTTCGACAATCTGAGCGTGCTTAAGCACGTTTTCAACCTCTGCAATACGACCCTCAACATTTGCTTGTGTTTCTCGAGCCTCCTGGTACTCAGCGTTCTCAGACAAGTCTCCCAAGGCACGAGCATACTCAAGGTTCTGTGCAACCTCCTTACGTTTTACAGTACGGAGCAATTCGAGCTCCTTGGTTAATTCGTCAAACTTTTCCTTTGTAAGGTATTTCGTAATATCGGACATGGTTGCAGTTGGTCTTAATTTAATCTTTAAAGTAGAACAGTACCATTAAATACAGGGTAATTCAAGGGGCCTTATGTTGGTTAACGATATTTATGACTACTCATCTTTATTGACCAAATATTCAGACTTGTTGATGTTCATCCAATCAAGAAGCTCTCGCATAACGAACGTCGCACCATAAATGTTGGTACTCGGCCCACGTTCCATGGTAATTACGAAAGCATACCGAGGGTGTTCGTACGGAAAAAAACCAGTTACCCATGAATTAACATGACTCTTTGATACCCCCAGTTGTGCGGTACCTGTTTTCGCAGCCACTTTAACATATGGCACATTAAGGCCAGACGCAGTTCCCGTAGTTGCGCCCATGCGCATACCTTCATGAATTATCTCATATTGTGATTTTGAGAATGGTAGCACTTCTTTTTCAACTGGTAGCGATGAGGTGCTACGGGGGAATGCTGTTGGTTCAATAATAAAACCTTCGTTTGCAATTGATGCAACAGCACGAAGAGCTTGGATCGGTGTTACCTGAAATCCATACTGACCAATTGACGTAAAATATGTATCGCCAACACGCCACGGATCACCGGGAAACGCTTTGGCTTTCCATTCAGGTGTTGGAATAGTTCCAGCTGGACCACCAAAAACTTTATCGTCGAATGGTTTTCCGAAACCAGCAAGTGAGAAGTATTTATCAAGATTCGCGATACCTAAACCTTTTTGATCACCAAACCCACCCCCCACTTCATAAAAGTAAACATCGGATGAGACAGAAATCGCCTTGCGCATATCAACGGGACCGTGCGCTTTCCAATCATTAAACCTTGTATTTTTTGTTGGGTCGTATGGATTCTGAACAAGAATGTAACCATTACTAACAATCGTCTTGCTTGGATCGATCACCTTTTCACTCAGTGCACCGAGTGCAACGTATGGTTTAACAATAGACCCCGGTGCATAGAGCCCGTTTGTTAGACGGAACATAAAAGGCATTCGTTTATCACTATTATACGACGCGATTTTTTCACCATCACGTGACGCCATAGCATTAGATGAAAATTCTGGGTAACTCGTTGCGGCAAGCACTTCACCTGTTTCAACATCCATAATTGCTCCAGTGCCACCAGTGAAACCAACACGATCAGCGAGCCCTTTTATTGAATCAAACATTTTTTTCTGAACATCTGAATCAATCGAAAGCGTTAGATTTTCACCCATTTTTGGCTGTCGAATACTTGATTCTGAGTACACCTTACCAAGGGCATCTATTTCAATAATACGCAAACCGTTCTCACCCTTTAGTTCAACGTTAAAGGCTTTTTCTATACCCTGCACTCCCTCAAAATCCTTCCTGAAATAATTACCATTCTTATCTTTTGTAGGATACCTCACGAAACCAAGTAAATGTGAAAACCCTTCCTCATGTATATATTCTCGTGTCGAAAAAGCATCGTTATCGGGATCAACCGCGTTCCAAGCTAATTTTATGCCATTTTTATCGAGGATTGAACCTCTATCCGCAAACACAACATCGTGATCAAGTCTATTTGTCTCACTTCTTTTTGCATACTCATCACCATGAACAACAGCCAACCCATAGAGACGTATAGAGAATCCAATAAACACAAAAAAGACAACTAATAAAAAAATAATGGTCGTACTTGATGCTATCGGTTTTTCTATACGCCCCTCAAACTGGTGTGTATTAAATTTAGGTAAGTTTGAAGAATCAAGAAAAATAACATCTGGGTCAATCTCAATCAGACGCTTTGCAAACTTTTTTCGAAAAAATCGTTTTAACGATGCCATGGTGTACGTGAGACAACAAGAGGAATAAGCATTGATACAATAGCTATTGTGGCACCAAAATAGAAGCCTTCGTGATTTCCCGGTGCGTACACAGCGTCCGCAATAGCCCCCCACACCATCAGTTCAACGGATGAATAAAAGATACAGCCGAAAAAGACCGCCAGAGCACATGAAATGTACCATGGTAGAAAAAAAATACTCAGGCACAAAATAACGTTAGCGAGCGCTCTCTTTTTCATTCGAATTTGAAATAACTTCGACAAGTGAAAGGTCGTTCATATTGAATGGAACCTTAGCTAAGAGCGATGCAACAGATCCTGATTTATCAACCTCAACTTTCCCGACAATACCGATAACCCTTGTGTTAATGCCTGGCATTCGAACGGAATCACCAACAACGACAGAAGCTTCAACTGGTAATTCAATTTTAAAATTACCACCACCCAACCCAACCGCTTTTGCGGGAACACCTTTTACACCGACAAGGACCTCGGTTTCCCTATTTGCACTCGAGAATAGTTCAACGATGGAATTATTTGAAAACACCTCCTTTACCGTACCGAGTGCAAGTGACCCTTGAGCAAAAACAGGGCTATCAACCTTAACATCGTAATTGGAACCAACATCAATAATAAGCGTGTCATATGGAGAGATTGGAGGACGACGCAACACAGAAGTAAGAAGAGTGGCACCTTCCTTTGGACGTCCTAACAGTTCCTTGAGTGAATCATTTTCATCTCTTATTTGGGCAAGCTCAAGTGCAGTTACCTCATGAAGGGCAAGCTCTTTTTTCATCGCTTCATTTTCACGAATAAGGCTCGCTTTTGATTCGATAAACTGAGCCTTTTCTAGAAACCAAGCAGCGACACCGATCTCAGCTTTCCACACAGGTGAGAAAACAACATACACCATCCTTGCTACCCCTCGGGGAAAGATGAAGCTCACAAAAATAGATACCACGACCAAAAAAACCGCGACACGTCGCGTACGTTTCTTGCTGGGATCTATTCGTTTACTTGGTCGGAGGTAAGTCATCTTCACTATGAATAAGAACGCTTTCGTATTTTTCTATATCCTCAAGAATAATTCCAGCACCACGAGCAACGGCGGTTAAAGGATCGTCTGCAATATGCACTGGAATTTTTGCGTGTTCTGAAATAAGGGTATCAAGACCTTTAATAAGAGCACCACCACCAACAAGGAACACGCCACGTTTCATAAGGTCCGCTGAATGTTCTGGAGGGGTTACTTCAAGAACTTCTTTTACCGCATCAACCAAGTGTTCGATTGATTGTGAAATAGCTTCGCGAATGTCTGAATCAGTAACAATAACCTCACGTGGAAGACCGGTAACTAAATCCCTGCCGCGAATTGGTGCTTCGATCGGCGCACGATCATTTGTCACAACACCAACAGCAATCTTTATTTCCTCTGCAGTTTTTTCACCGATAAGAATTTTAAATTCATTTCTGATATACGAAATAATATCATTATTCAACTTATCACCTGCAATTTTTAGACTTTTGTCGCGAACAACACCTCCAAGTGATATAACTGCTATATCGCATGTACCACCACCAATATCGATAATCATATTTGCAGCTGGTTCAAATATTGGTAAACGAATGCCTATAGCAGCGGCCATTGGTTGTTCAACAATATGAACCTCTCGAGCACCAGCATTACGGGTTGCATCACGCACAGCACGAGCTTCGACGTTTGTAACACCAGCAGGAATCCCCACGATAACCCGTGGACCGAAAAAAGTTCTTGCATCTCGCTGTGCTTTGTTTACGAGATACGCAATCATTTCCTCAGCAACCTCAAAATCAGAAATGACACCATCGACCAAAGGTCGCACCGCAGTGATGTGTGCAGGTGTCCTACCCAACATGTCTTTTGCCTGTGATCCCACAGCAACAACACGACCAGTTTTCTGATTTACAGCAACAACAGAAGGCTCATTAATAATGATCCCTTTGCCACGAACATAGACAAGCGTGTTTGCAGTGCCGAGGTCGATCCCAATGTCTTGGGAAAATGTCTTGTATAATTTTTCAATAATAGGAATTTTCATAGGGATGAAATTACTTCTTGATAACCGAAAGAATTTTTGAATCTTCGATAAATAAAACTTCTCCTGTTTTTCGATACTTCACCTCCACCTTACCTTCAGCACACGTTTTATCACTTATAACCAAACGCATAGGTATGCCAATCAAATCCGAATCAGCAAATTTTTCACCTGGACGAACATCACGATCATCAAAAAGAACTTCAACACCAGTGTCGGTGAATGTTTTGTACAATTCCTCGGCCTTCTTTGTTGCAACAGAACCTTCTTTACCAAGCGAAATTAAATGAACTTGAAATGGAGCAATCGATTCCGGCCACACAATTCCTTTTTCATCAGAGAGACATTCCACAACGGCACCCATGACGCGACCAGGACCAATACCATATGAACCCATAACAACAGGAACTTTTTCCCCAGACTCATTCACATACGTTAAATCGAGAGCACTCGAAAAGCGTGTAGCCAAATTAAAGATATTTCCAACCTCAACCGCCTTTTTTTCGATAAGATCTTCTTTGTCAATTCCAAGTTCAATGAGGAGCTCTGGTGTGAGGACCTCTTTATTAATCGCAATTCCTTTCTTTTCACTAACATAAATAACGTCTTCTCCTGCATCGGTTACCGTTTGAAATTCATGAGAAAATTTTGAAAACATACCACCAGAAGCAAACGTAACATACGTCTGATCACCTAAACCAATACGTTTAAATATGCGCACATATGCTTGTTTTGCCTTTTCATAAAACATATCGTGCTCGGCCTGATCCTTTGAAAAAGAATATAAATCTTTCATGATGAACTCACGGCAACGCATAATTCCAGACTTTGCCCGAGTCTCATTTCGAAATTTGGTCTGAAACTGGTACGCGTATGAAGGTAAATGACGGTACGAAGAAATAAAATCTTTCATCATTTTTGTAAGCGCCGCTTCGTGCGTCACCGCAAGGCCGAGTTCTGTCCCATTTTTTAGTTCTGTTTTAAACCAGACATCAACCTCTTTATCACTCCACTGATTTGTTGGCTCCCAAGTCTCTTTTTGTTGGAGCGCAGAAAGAACAATCTCTTGTCCACCAATACCATTCATCTCATCACGAATAATTGCAATGACTTTGTTGAGTACACGAAGCCCAAGTGGTAAGTATACATAGACACCCGCCATCTCTTTATAGACGTACCCTGCGCGGATCAGAAGTTGCGCATTCTTTGAAACCTCATCTTTTGGGGCTTCTTTCCTCGTTTTTGTGAAAAGCTGTGATTGGCGCATGGTGTTTTCGCTTGTAAGCAATAAGTAACTGCATACTATCTCAATTTTCATCTTTTGTAATGGGGTTGACTTTTCGTTCTTTTATTTCAATATAGCGTAAGAAAGAGACCTTTTCATGCATAAAGAAAAAGAACCGCCACTTAAATGTGTGCACATCAACCTGGAAGATGCTGGGGAGCGATCGTTTGCCCAAGCCCTCGTTACTGAATGGATTAAGCACAACTTACTAACCATCGGTGACACACGTGGTAACGGCGAGAAAATCCTCAAATTCTGCAAACAATACGATATTAACCCTGAGGTTATTATCGCTTTTCTAGGACGGGAGGTTCCGGCGCTTCAGGAATGGTATATAAACAAACTCGCAACAGAATTACGAGGTGTACACAAAACACCTGTTGGGTTTGGGTCAGCAAACAAGCCCGCATCATAAGAATCAAGGTGCCGACAACCAATGTTGTCGGCACTTTTTTTTAATTTAAAAGAGGGCCGTTGCGCTACGCGCAACG
>CAIMLU010000031.1 GCA_903842365.1 uncultured bacterium | reverse complement strand
TGGGGTCTCTTCCGAGTTTCCTCGCAATTTCTGATACCTTCATTCGACTAGCCTTCATGAGCCCTATCTGTTCACGTTCGTTCCAACATACATGTGTATACATGGCTTAATCATATCGGGCAGTTGGAACTTGAGAGTGCCATATATATAAGTAGACAACAATCGATTTAATGTGTTACTATCCGACTTGGTTAGTTCTTCAAAATATGAAAATCGAAAAACATTCGTCAGTTGTTGCCAGCCTCTTTTTGGGGTTGGTAATCTTACTTGGGGCTACGCCACTTGTGGCGCAGACAACCCAATCGAATTGTGCCAGTGCGTCATTTAGAGGCATATGGTATGCCACAACATATGATGGATCCTGGCACTACAAGTTCCAGAATCCTAATAAGTGGAAAAACGAAGTACCTCAGATTGTCAGCTCATACGCATCAACCACTATGCTGCTCTCGGCAAACACGGTAATCAAAAATAGAAACATAAGGCAATTCTTTTTGTTTCCAGCTGCGATCAAAAAAGACACAACATACGTGCTAAGCCAACAGCAAAATAAACCACGGAAAAGTATTACTGAAATTGTCGTGCGGTTCATTCAGCACGATGAGCAGAGATATAATACGGTTGGTGATTGGTACTTCAGTAAAAGCGCCAATGCAAACAGTCTAAAGATGGATAATAGCGGCAGTGTGCTTGTCCTGACAATCTCGATGTATCCGACGTGGCAGTTCAGTAGCTACACAGGTTTTCACGAACTTGCCGAAGCATTACTCTGCTCTGCTGCCGGTGTAACCCCTCAAATAGTTGATACATTCGACTTGAACTACACAGGCGACGGAGAGCCTGGTGATGACCCAAGTGCTCCGTACCACGTACAACACACCTTCGCATCACTCATCGAAGAAGAGATGTGCGATATTGTGTCTGGCCCCAATGCATTCTGGGGTAAATATGAAGAGGAATACATAACCCTCACCGATAGTTACGAAGAAAATTAAGTGAGGAAAAGGTCCCACATGCCTTTTACAACTTAATCGACACCCATCAACGAAATAAAAAAAACGTTGTTGGGTGTTTTATTTTTACCCAAGACTGCTACAATGATATGTATATGGAAAATAATTCTCAAAAACTTTTTGGTCCGTGGTTCATTCTTCTTGTGATAGCAGTTCTCGGTTTAACTTTTTTCAAAACGGTAATCTTGAATGATTTCGAAATCATTAACACCGAACAAGAAGCAACAACAACCGAAGAAGTAAATAGTGAAGAGGCCTCTACAACAGAATCAGTTACTGAACCAGCTTTGGATAACATCGACAGAACTACCACCAAATCAGGTGAAGTGAATGTAAAATAGCGTGGTTTTAATTTGACTCTTCTGGGGGGGGTGTTAGCATTTGGTTTCAGAGCAGTCTGGTTTCATTTTGAAATTAGATTGAGTTCTATTCTTCAACAGTTAAAGAGAAAGTTGCACACATTATGTCAACCGCAGGTTTAGATAACTCCTCTCCGGAGTCGTTTATGAACAGTCTGAAACTCAAGGCGCAAGCCATTGAGGATCAAGACTTCATGTCTGTCCACGGCAAGAAAAAAGGCGGGGGCGACCCCTGGAGCGGTAATTGGGGAGGTGTCGTTTGGTGCGTTGGTGTTGCTCGTAAAGACGGTATTGTTGCCGTACGCAACACGAATGATCCTGAAAAGGCAACAACACTTTTCTCAAATGAAGAGTGGACCGCCTTAAAGGTGTCAAAGCTGGTATGTTTGACACCTAATCCACTGTTAGTTTTCCAAGAGAGGCTTATAAACCCTCTCTTGTTTTAATTCTTTGTATATGTTTTTACCACCGTTTCCTCTTTAATTTCACTAAACATAACCTTTTATGAAAAGCCTTATCTATGTTATTCCAGGTTTATTGTGTAATGTAAAAGAATCTCCTTTCGTTAAACTTATTCAAGAAGGCGATAGTAATTATGATATTTTAATTCACAATGCATATCATTTAATACAAACGAATGGACGCTCTGAACTAGTTCATTTTTTCGAAGATATAATAAACAAACTACCCTATAAAAATATATTTTTAGTATCTCACAGCTCGGGGTCAGACCTGGTGCTTCAGGCCCGATTAAAAAATACAGTTAAAGCAGTTGTGTTTTGGTCGCCGTCAATGATGTTCCCTCAAAACATTTCTGCAACATTGCCAAAAAGGGATGGATTGCTCTATTTGAGTGACACCTTGTGCATTAGCGAACGGCTTGGTCATGATTTTGATACATTAAACACCAGGCCTCTTCTTGAAAAATTTAAATTGCCACATACTACTTTTTTCACCCAAGATGAACCGCACGATTCGGAGTGGGGTACTATCAATACGGTTCCTTACGAACACAATTACACTCAGGAGCAAATGGTGACTCTTTTACATCGGGCAAAGGTTTGGTTCCAATCAATTTAAAATCACCCTCTTTGGGTGATTTTAATATGAGAGGTGAATAGGAAAGAAAGGGAAGCGAATCAGGAATTCTTTAACTTCTTTATTTTTTCCTCAATATACCATTGGAAATATCCGGCGTATTTTTCCTGGAGTTCAGGGTTTTTCCAACCATTGACTTTCTTGGGGGGGGGGTGCTAATATGTGTTTTCAGAGCGTTTGAGTCTTTTCAAGATTCAAATTGAGCTCCATTCTCAAACAGTTAAATAGAG
>CAIMLU010000030.1 GCA_903842365.1 uncultured bacterium | reverse complement strand
TTTATTCTCCTCGGCTATTTTTTCTTGAACTTGCTGAAATAATTCTCGTGATATGAGCGGAGTGTGTTTTCCTTCATACCAGTTTCCGCTACCGCGTGGATATTCAAAGATACCGCTGTAGAAGGGGAGTTTAAGGATGTTGTAGATGGTGCTTAGGTTGAGGTCCGTGTTATGTCTGCTCTTGAACTTAATGTCCTCCTTGAGCCATTTGAATATTCTTCGACCGCTCCATTTTTCATATCCAACCTTTTCGAATATCTGCTTTATGATCGGCCCTCGTATTGGATCCACAATCACATGGCACTCTCTACCAACAATCTTCTCATTGAGGTATCCAGTAGGGGCTACGCAGGGCCATAAGCCCATCTCTGCACGTGTTTTAAGCCCACGCTTCACGTTGATGCTTTTATTATCATTCTCAAGTTTTGCCTGAGAACCAAGAATCATGAGGAGGAACTTTTCGTTAGGGGAGTTGGTAAACTTTTGGCTGTACGTGCGTATCTCAATCAGCTTCTTTTGATCGATGAGGTCGACAACCATTCCAAGGTCACCTCCGTTTCTTGATAGGCGGTCAGGTGCCCAGGTGAGGATGCAGTTAAACTTTCCAGACCGTATGTCGGTTAAGAGCTCTTGGAACACCGGTCTTGTTCCAGACGCTTTTGCTGAATGACTTTCTCTTTTAATCTCTGTCACGTTGAGATTATCCCTCTTGGCTATCTCAACCATCTCTTTAATCTGAGAATCGATTGAAAGGGCCTGTTTTTCGTCATCCTCCGTGCTTTTACGAGCATAGAGGCAGTATCTAAGCGCTATGGTTGGCGCTATCCCGTCAGAAGTCACATGGAGCGGTTTTTGTATTTGCATACATCACCATAGATGACGCAACCCTTCCTGGGAGTCTAGGGAGGTACTGTTGGTAACCCACTTGCATATATAAAAAATATGCAGTAATATGTCTGTATGTATATGAAAGCAACAAGCTTTATGGAGGTGGTCAGTGGCTACACATTCCGTGGTGCCATAAAAACCGAAGCAAACGGTGATGTTTTTCTATTGCAGGCTCAAGACATTGTGCGCAAGGAAAACATAACAAATTCTACTGAGTTGAATCGTATTGTCTTTCAAGGCACCCGAACTGCTTCTTTACTCCAGAAAGGAGATGTTGTGATTGTATCACGCGCTACGGGTGCAGGTTCTTTTAGGTCAGTAGTCTTTGATTCTGAGAAGGTGAATGTGGTTGGAACTTCATCACTCCTTATTTTACGTATTAAAAATAAGGAAGTGCTACCCGAGTATCTATCTCTTTATTTAAATTCACCAGATGGTCAAAAGAAAATATTAGATACAGTTGTTGGTTCATACATATACGCAATATCCAAGAACAAATTTGAAGAGATAGAAATTCCGATTCCTCCGCTAGATAAACAGAAATCAGTTGTAGACCTTCAAAACAACATTGTGCAGCAAGAGATTATCTTGGAAAGAAAACAGAAACTCAAACGAGAAATTATTAACGCGACACTTAGAAACTTAGCCACCCAAAAAAACTAACATGACAACAGGTAAAAAATATACACAAGAAGACCTTAACAAAATCCTCTGGGGCGCAGCGGATTCTTCCCGTATCCAACTCAACGGCGCTGACTACATGACCTATGTATTGCCAATGTTGTTTTTGAAATATTTGAGTGATAAATCAAAACAGAAGCTTGA
>CAIMLU010000029.1 GCA_903842365.1 uncultured bacterium | reverse complement strand
TGTTTCCAATAAAGTATTTAGCACCATGCACGTCGCCCTCAACCCCATGCCCAGGAATCGCCTTGAAATTGGAAACTTCCGTGATTTCAAAACCTTCTTCTGTTGCATGATTACAAATTGCTTCAGCCAAAGGATGCTCGGAAAGCTTTTCAAGATTTGCTGCAATACTTACAATCTCTTCTTCATCAAGTGATCCAAAAGAGAGTACATCAGTTACCTCAGGCTTACCCTTTGTAAGAGTACCTGTTTTATCGAACACCACAGTGTTTATAGAACACGCTGCTTCAAGGGGTTCACCACCTTTAATGAGAATACCGTGCTCGGCACCTTTACCAGTACCAACCATGAGTGATGTTGGAGTTGCCAAACCAAGTGCACAAGGACAAGCAATCACAATAACCGCCGTGAATGCCATCAAAGCAAATCCCAAGGTTGCGCCGAGTACAAAGTACCAGATGAGGAATGTAAGAATTGCTATACCAATAACAGCGGGAACGAACCAAGCAGAAATCTTGTCTGCAAATCCTTGAATAGGGGCCTTTGACCCTTGAGCCTCTTCAATGAGGCGAATAATTTGAGCGAGTGATGTTTCACTACCAACCCGAGTCGCCTCGAATTCAAAACTACCGACCTTATTTACTGTTCCACCAATGACCATATCACCTACTTTTTTCTCCACAGGGAGCGATTCGCCAGTGAGCATTGATTCATCAACAGCAGATGAGCCTCGAACAATTTTTCCATCAACAGGAATTTTTTCCCCGGGACGCACAATAACAATATCTCCATGGGCAACTTCATCGATAGGAATATCAAGCGTCACACCACTTCGTATAATACGGGCAGTTTTTGCCTGAAGACCCATAAGTTTTTTAATTGCCTCTGATGTCTTGCCCTTTGTTCGAATCTCGAGCCACTTGCCCAGCACAACGAATGTGATGAGGAATGCAGCAGTTTCAAAATAGAGCTCTGGAATTTTTCCACTTATTCCTATGAGCGATCCGGTCTTTGCAACATAGAGAATGAAGTTAACTGCGCTATAGAAGAAGGCAGTTGATGTTCCTATTGCAATAAGAGAATCCATGTTGAACGTCTTCATACGAAGCGCAGAAATGAACCCCCTATAGAATCCAGCGCCAACAATGAATTGGACTGGAATAGTGAGGATAAACGAAATGATTCCAATATAAGGAGCAAAACGTATTGCACCTGGGAGCACATTGAAGAAATCAAGGAGCATGAAATAGAGCATTGGAAGGCTCAGAGCAAAGCTCAACCAGAACCTCCATGTGTAGCCCTTTATTTCAGCATCTCTCTTTCGAGCGTCATACTCCGTATCTTTTGCATCAACGAGTTCCGCCCCGTATCCTGCATTTTTAATTGCCTTTACAAGGTCACCGACACCAGTAGTGTTTTCATCGAAAGAAATGAGAGTTTTTTCCGCCGCAAAGTTAACGTTCACCTGCTTTACGCCGGGAACTTTTTTTACCGCACGCTCAATGAGCAAGGCACACGATGAACAGTGCATTCCTGAGAGCGAGAGATTAACCCTGCCACCCAAAGCGGACTTTGAGGGGAGGTTTTTTGCCTGAACTACTTTGTTGGCAGCAGACACATTTGTATCATTTCGTTCTCCTCCACCTTGAACAAGTTCAAACAGCTTCGAGATATTACCCGCACTGACGAGTCTATCAACAAGACTATTAAGCTCACTGTTTTTTTGAGGAAATGATATCTCTGCAACTTTATGATTAGTAATAGCACCCTCGAAAAAAGGTTTACCATCACTACCCTCTTTTACCTTTCCATTAGCCTCGGCTTTTGTTTCGAGTTTAATTTTGAATGGCTCATGAGCTTCAGACTCACGTTTGTTAATAACAATTTCATCCTGACCTATCGCAACTTGCGACAGAGAAGTCTCGTTTAAGACAGTCGCCTTATAACCGGCTTGTTTAATGGTCGCAATAACCTGATCAACACTGACGAGGACCTCGTTAATGTGTACACTTCCCGTCCCTGTTTCTGTATTGATTCGTATTTCACTGACCCCAGAAATTTCCGAGAGCTCACTTGTGATGATTTTTTCACATGAAGCACAGTGCATTCCATCTATTTTTAATTCAAGTATTTTCATGTGTTTATTTGCCGACAACTGAATAATCTGTCCCGACCAACGCTTGTTCAATTTCTGGAAGCGTAACCACAGGATCCGCATCAATATGAGCCTTTCCTGTTGCTAAATCGATTTCTACGTTTTTCACGCCAGAAATTTTCTTTAACTTCAAAAGCGAGAGCTTCACGCACGCAATACAGCGCAGTCCTTTTAAGGTGAAATCAATTTTCATATGTGTCTTGAGTTTATTCAACAGTAATAGTGCCAAAACGAATCATCTCCATACTGCAGGTAATGCTGTACGTTCCTGGAGTCGTTGGGGTGAATTCCATAGTAATGGGTTTACCCGCCACAAGAGGAACTACGTTATTGTAGAGATCAGGAATCATAATTGCATAACCACAACCCCGTCCGGTTGCCTGAACATCGATATTAAGTTTGACACTTGTACCTGCCTTGACCCTGAATGAGTTCGGTTGGAGACCTGTTGCGGTGTAAGTTGTATTGAGAACCTGTGTGCCGTTCGTGACAGTCGCCGCTGTGTCGACTGAATCCTTCTGCTGCTTGATACCACCACCCGAACCGCCACATGATCCAGTACCCTGAGGTGGAAGGGTTTGTGTAGGAGTATTAGGAAGCAAAATAGTATCATCACCATCAGTTACATTGAACGACCCAGTGTACATTCCCATACTGCATGAGAATGGAATGTTTCCGATTTGATTAGGAGTAAACTCAATAGTGTTTATTCCCTCGAGAAGATTTTTTCTGATTCCAAGACCTTGCGAGATGATACTTGACGCACAGGAATACGGAGCTTTTGCATCTATGATCCACTTAACAGGAACACCTTTCTTCACGGTAAATACATTTGGCGAGTATCCAGAGAAGTTTTCTTCCATCCGAACAATCTGCACACCATCTACTAATTCAATGTTCGAATCAGCACCTGCCACATTCGAAATCTTTGCATCGCTTCCAATTCTAATTCCGGCCAAAGTGAGACTGTTTGAGATATTAAACAGAGCGAAAATAATAACTACAACACCAGCTGTTTTGAAGAACTTACGTGCAGCGGTACTTTTGAGCGCAGAAGTAAGACCTCCAATCGACAAGAGTCCCGGAGCTGTACCAAGAGCAAAGAGGCCCATGATAATAGCGCCGCTCATAAAACTACCTGTTGATACTGCATACACCTGCATCGCCTGGGTAAAACCACAAGGCAAAAAGAAAGTGAGCGCGCCGACGACAATCGCATTTTTGTGATTGTACTCCGAGTTGTGTTTGTTTAAACCAAATAATTTCGATATGCCTTTTGGTAACGTTAACTTAATGGCACTCAATCGAGGAAAGATATCCACAAGTTGAAGCCCAACAAAAAGCATTACGGCGCCCGCAACCAGGGTTAAAAAACCCATAAGGGATGGAGATAATTGAAACACTGATCCCAATGAACCAAGCAGTCCTCCCAAAACCACATATCCACCAATACGCCCCAAATTGAAATAAAGATGTGGTCTGAATTTCTGAGTAGTTGTTGCTTCTGGGCGCGCTTCTGCATGTTTCGCAGAGAGGCCAAGAACCAAGCCACCAACAAGCGCCATACAAGACGAGAACCCTGCAACAAGACCAACGGTGAGTGCGGTTGCAAAACCAAACTTACCACCACCGACGCTTGTATTTATAAGATCCGTTATTCCAAACACCTTAAGGAGAAAATAACCGATGGCAACTATTGTTACAGAGTAAAGAAACTCTCTATAATCAGCTGGATTACCACTAAAAAGTGTTTTCTTTTCTGCTTCACCAATTTGATAACCTGCAACTCGAACAGCCTCTTCGAGGTCACGTAATCGAGGTTCATGTTCGTAATAGTAAACTTCCGCATAACCTTTGCGGTAATTAACCTCAACTCGTTCAACGTGTTTAATTTGAGAGAGATGCTCTTCGAGTAAAATTTCGCAAGAACGGCAGTGCATACCCTTGATAGGCACTATTATTTTTTGAGATGTAGTATGAGACATATAAGATAATCGTTTTAGGAAGGCAAAGAAGCCTAACCTCCATTAATCCCGAGCAAGACAAAAGACACGTCCTGATTTAAACGCAACGATATCTTTTTATTCTCTCTTCATCACTGTCAACAATGTATCTGTAACCGAAAGCGGTGGATCATTTAAAATAATAACAGTAGGTACCTTTAGAAACTGTCGAGATAAATCGATGGGCTCTATTGAATGTAAGTACGTACTACGATCAGGTGCAAAGTCCCCTTGAATAGTCTGACCAAGTGTCTGTTTTTCATAGCAACATGGCAACAGCGTACCCGCGTCTTTTTCACCACCGGAAAAAGCGAGAGCAATTGATGCTCTTTTTTCCTGTGCACCCACGTGGTCTTCACAACTTTGACCAGACTCATCAATCACAACAGAAGCGTCTGATGCAGCATTAACCAGTGTGGGACTCATTAACAAATGACAAGAAACAACAAAACCCATCACGCTTGAGACAAGTGTGATCCCTGCGAGTATTTTCTTCTTGTTATAGAATAATCGCATAAATAAAAGACGTTGCTTATTTCGTGTTATAGATACTCACAAGTTCTGAAATAACTTTTTCTTTACCTTCTTCTTTGAGAGATGCCATGACGCATGTCTCCATATGATTCGTTAAAATAATATCCTGGGTCTTTTTGAGAGCACTCCTCACCGCAGATGATTGTTGCAGTACATCAACACAATAACTATCACTTTCAACCATTGAGATAATTTTTTTCAAATGTCCTTCAATAATTTTGAGCCTCTTGAGAACGTCTTCTTTGTTTTTATGAACGTGATTCATGGTGTTGTTTTATAGGCATCCCCACCCCCCACTGGGGGTATGTGATATGGTGCTAATAATATACCCAACAGAGGATGTGTCAACATAAAAACGAAATATTGTTTTACCCCTTCATAAGAGCCATTTTCTGAACACGAGAACATTTTTTAATTGCAGCTTCCCTTCTCATAGCCTCGCTCTTTGTACTAAACTTTTCAAAGTATACCAACGTAACTGGGCGACGACTTTTAGTATATTTCGCCCCTGCTTTTCCGCCGTTATGAGCCTCAACTCTCTTTTCAATATCATTTGTGTACCCTGTATACAAAGTCTCATCAGCACACCGCACAATATACACGTAATAAAACATTTATTGGATATCAAAATCGAGCATAAGCGGTGAATGGTCTGCAACAATATCAGGAAGTACCTCAAACGTATTTACTTTGATCCCCGGTGATATGAAAACATAATCAGCAAAACGAAGTGGTTTTGTATACAATTCGGTACGAGTAGATGTCACACCGTACTCCTTGACGAGATTTCTCATTCCAGATCTCTCAATCATTTGCACGCTCTCGGTATCTGGCAAGAGGTTAAAATCTCCAACAAGTATTTTAGGGCAATCAAACATCGCTAAAAAATCTATAATAATCTTTGATTGCTTTAACCGCTTTTCACTGTCTTGTTTTCCTGCGGGTCGATGAGTCAGGTGAGCATTAACAATAAGCACCATTTTCCCCTGTATTTTCATCTCGATCCATTGAATCTTGCGGTGGTGATCCTTATCATCATCACTTTCTGCACCATCCCAGTCACCTTTTGCAACCAGTATTTCCCCTTTCTCGATAACTGAAATAGTTTGATTTAAAAAAGACGCTATTCCATACGTACTTCTAAAAGATTGGCAAAACTCACCAGCATGAGAAGGTAAGTATTTTTCAAGAGCATTAAATAGATCAGGGTTAACCTGAAAACCCTCAACATGAATCACACTTCCATGAACTGGGCCGGTTGGGAGTAGTTTAAAAACCTCTTGAAAACACCAGATATCAATCCCTGAATATTTTTTAAAAAATGATTCAAACGTATTACTCATTCGACCTCCCCAGGCGTTAAGGGTAATTATTTTCATAGTTCAGAAGGCTGTAAATAGATGATAACATCATAACCTGTTGAGACAACTTTTTACAGCACGCACAACACGAAAGGCTCCTTTGGCGAAAAGGGGCCTTTCGTGTTGTGCGTGCGTCCGTTTTTTTTAATGTACCTCAACTTTTACTTTCTTCTTTATCTCATCCTTTGATTTAGGTAAGGTAATCGTAAGGACACCATCCTTTGACTTAGCAACGATACCCTCCTTTTCAACCCTCGCAGGAAGCGAAAACTCTCTCCTGAACTCACCGAACTCACGCTCATAACGATACACCCTCCCTTTAGCGCCATCACTTTTTGACTCCTTCTCAACCTTTCCTGAAATCGAGAGATAATCATCACCAACCTCTACATTGAGAGTATGAGGATCCACCCCCGGAACATTTGCCACCACTCGAATCTCTCTATCCATCTCCTCAATATCTACCTTTGGAAACACCATACCACTTACTCCCCCAAGGCCACTACCCCGAAACAAACTTGGAACCAACGAGTCAAACATACTGACGGGCGAATCGCCAAAGAATCGATCAACAACCGACAGTGGGTTCAAGAAATCGTCTCGCTTCCTCGAAGAAATAATCGAACGCTCGCCTTTCTTGATATCTGTATCCATAACGAGCACTCTAATTACTCTAATAATCAAGGTACCGCTTTAAAATATTGTTACCACCAATAAATGAAATACTCTAGACTCACATACCAAACCCGACCCAAACTGCACACCACTAAAGCTGAACCTTGCAACCTTTCTTTTCTCCGATGGACCGACCCCCTGCTCAGACCAGCAGCAGGCCACCTGTCCCTTCACCTTAGTTAACACCAATGAACATCAAAAGTATCGAGTTAAAAAACTGTTTTGTTTGTTTTTCGACCACACCTAGAATAAATCCGGCTTTTTCCAAAACATATTACAAAATATGGATATTTTTCGAGTAATAAACATCACGCCTGAGTTTATTTTACATGTGCTATATCATTTTTTTAACTTACCCAACACAAGATCTAGCGAACTTAATATTGTTTCCGAGAACACCCCATCACCCCCACAGGCACATAATATATAGCAGATTAGTTAGTTGAATAATTGATCAAATTTAATTCCCCTTATTTCTACCCCAACCCTGACCACTACTTTGCCCACCCTGTAAATTATTATCCTGCATATATTGACGCATCATGCCCCGCATCGGACCTTGACGAGTAAGAACATCATTCAAACCAACACTATCAATAACCCAACCGCCAACAATAACCACTAAAACAAAACCTATAATAACTACTTTGAAATCTACTTTAAAAGAAAAATCATATTTACGAAGCAAACAGATGCCTGCAACTAGCCCGACAATAGCGAGCACTGACGCCCACCAAGGAAAACTAGAGAGCATTTGATCTAGCCTGTAACCTCCCATAGGACCATGTGTTCGCAAAGAAAATCGTATAAGCCCAACTAGAAATACAGAAATTACCACTGAAGAGACGAGGCCTACAAAAGTAAGTATGGACCCAACAATAAAATACGCTTTTGGTCGCATCTTGATTTTATCCTCATGGATTTGATCCATAATATTGTTGGTGATGTTTTTTAGCTTTTTTGACATATATGTTTCATTAATTTCTTCGCTCGACTCATTCGTATTGCTACCGTACCCATCGGAATCCTCAAAATATCACTTATCTCTTCGTACGACTTCTCATTTAAATAGTACAAGCTGAGCGGTTCGGAATATATAATGGGTATTGATTTCAAACATTTTTCTACACGTGCAACTGTCTCCTTCTGTTCAAAATCTTTAGTGATATCTTCTTCACTCTCAAAATCAAAGTCATCTAGCGTTGGCACTTCACTTTTATATTTCTTAACTACATTCATCGCTTCATTGTGAACGATACGATACATCCAACTCGAGAATTTCTTTTTGGTATTAAAACCATTGAGATTTATATATGCTTTTACGAGTGAATCCTGCACAATATGACTTGCTTTATCATTATCATGCACAATGTTTGTAACATATCGAAGTAGTTTATTTTTATATCTCTCGATTATAACAGCGTAAAGGTCACGATCGTTTGAGCGAACTTTTTCTACTATTTCTTCATCGGTTAATTTTAGAGTTTCGCTCATACTTGTATTTTATCCTATATCCCTTGTATATACATCAAACTCCGACAAGTGCCGGAGTTTGATTTTCAACGTATATTATTAGCGACTGAAATTTCTACCCATTCCCATACCACCCATCATTCCGCCACCATTTCTACCTGAACCATTTTGTAAACCTAGTCCAAGTTCTTGACGAATCTTTTGTACCTCAACCGTCTTACCTTGCAAGGCAAGATTATGTGCTTCTACAAATTTTGCAAAATTTGCCTCGGTAATAACCTGAGACGCTCTGCCTCGATTTTGCATGAGATTTTTCCATGCAACATAGTCTTTATTTTCAAATGCCTTAAGCATTGCTGTGTGGCGTTCTGGTGAATAGTTTGGGCCTTTTACTACAGGATCCCCTCTGTATGCAAGGGCTGAACCAGCAGAAATAGCTGTTACCCCTAAGACAAGCGCCAAAGCCCCTAAACCTAATGTTGTTTTTTTCATATTGTTTTAGATTAATTAAATTAATGAAGAAAGATTGATTTTTACCTCTTTCAACCTTTCTACCTCTAATACAATACGAGAGTTCTTTTTCTTTCCTTATCCTCTTTTAAGATATACCTTCACAAAAGCACTCTTGAGTTCTACTGCCTTTGCAGATAAAGCGTCGGATTTACCTTCTTTTGCCAAGGTTAAAACTTCTTCGAGTTTCTGTCTGATGGCTTGGATTTCGGAGTCATTTGCAAGAATTTCGACTTCATTCAATTTTCCATCCACCTCAGGATATACAGCAATCAAACCAGCAGGGTTTTTTGCATCAGCCATCGTAATTATCTTCTCCATTACATCATGGAAATCGACGAGTGATATTGCAAGCATCGAGAACCCGTTCCTCTTTAATAATTCTTGGAATATTGGTCGCACTTTTTCTAATTCAAGGTGGGCAGATTTCAAATCACCAGAACGTACCGTTTCGCCAAGATTAGAAATAATTTCTCGTGCATTTTTAATATCAGATGTGAATTGCATATCCCACGAGACAGCATACGGACGATATGTTTGATACTTTTCTTCAAAAACACCATAACCCGAAACCAATTTCACATAGTTATCAACCGCTTCAGCACGCTTTTCCTGCCCAGTGAAAAAGAGCGTTTGTTTATAGTGTTGATTCATCTGATTGTAATCTTCGATGAATATCTTTTTTGTAAAGAAATTGCTTGCATAACCACCAGCAACAGCAACTACAATAAAGATGAATACAAAAGACAAAATCATCCATTTTGAAGTCACCTTTTCAGTATTCTTTTTTGTGTTCAAATGGAATAATGTATACAGGGCACAGAAACCAATTATCGAGGTGAAAAGCATTACAGCGCTCAGCACATACACAATGATAGCCCATACTCCAGCAAGCCAAAAGAATGCGAAGACAAAAAGTATCTCGGCAACCAACACCCTAGCCAACCTATCCACCACCCCCTCATTTTTTATGATCTTCATATTAATTAGAGATGATTTCTAAGTGTTTTTATAAGCTCTGCTTTTGACTGCATACCAACAAACTCCTCTACAACTTTTCCACCTTTAAATACTTTTATGCTTGGTATACTCATGATCCTAAACTGCCTTGCGAGTGCGATGTTTGCCTCATTATTAACATCAACTTTAACAACCTTTGCATCAAGACCAATCTCCTTTGAAACCTCATCCAAAACAGGACCCATCATCTGGCACGGGCCGCACCAAGGAGCCCAGAAGTCAACAAGGACTGGTGTATTTGATTTCATCACCTCTGCCTCAAAATGATCTGCGTTAATGTTTAGTATTTTTGACATGGTTTTAAGTGTTTAATTGAATTAATTTGTGATTGTTTATATTTCCTTATTTCGACATATGAAGTTTTTGAGATCGGTGTTAAACGTTGATTTCAAGAGCATATAACACACTTGTTTTCCCTCACGCTCGGGACCCAGGATCCCCGCCGCCGCGAGTGATTTTAAGTGGTGGGACACTATCGCTACGCTCATACCAAGCTTGTTGGCAATATATGACACGCACACTTTTTTTTCGTCAAATATAATACAGAGTATTTTAAGTCTATTTTGATCCCCAACAACAAGAAGTCTCTTTGCAAGAGCTTCTACTTTGTTTTGTTTTACATCCTCTTTTACACATACATTCAAATGCATGTTTGAATGATATACCATAAAAACTATATGTCAATAATAGAAAAATTAACCCCTCTTGGAAGAGAACTAATACAGATTCAAAAACATGCTTGTTTAAGAGCGTATTTTCTGAATATATTATTTATGTAATTTTTGATAGCACTCAGAATAGAACCGAATCAGAAAAACTTTTACCTGAAGAACTTGAGAGGCTCAACATGTTTCCCAAAGGCCACACCAAAGGAGAAACATCTACGAAACGTGTTTACCCGACTCTGTCTTAAAGATTCCCACGGCATCTGATAGGGCGATGTTTGGTGGTACCTCGATTTGAAGGTGTACATGGTCATCATCCGTGTTTAATGCCTCGATCCAGAGCGTTGGATATTTCTTGATTGTGGCGTAGAAAGAACGTTTGGGCTCAATCACTACGTATCACAAGAGTACTTGTGATACGTATACGGATCCATTCACCCCCCCCGGGGGGGGGCACCTCGCCGCCTTAACCGCCTGCTATCGCAGGTGCGGCAAAGGGCCCGGGGTTTCCTGGTAATTAAGCTATTAGTGCCTAATATATGACCAGACTGATACCAAAAGCCGCGCTCTAGATGAGCGCGGCTTTTATTATGTGCTTACAACCATCGTCAACAAAAGGAATCGAGAGATAATCAATCGCCACACCATCAAGTTCACAGTGTTCAATCGTCGTTCTGCCCTTATCAGTTTGAAAGATAATATCGTAGACAGATGACCCGCATAGGATTGTTATTTTTGGATTATTCCACGAGAGTGGTAAATGAGGTGAGAGTTCAATAATGTTTCCACGACGTGTGACACCAAACAAGTTATCAATAACAGTGCGATACATAACGCCCGCAGATCCGGTGTACCACGTCCATCCACCTTGACCCGCCCGTTCACCCCCATAAATATCCGAGGCAACAACATATGGCTCAACGCCATACCACTGTGCTTTCTCACGGCCTTCGGATCGTTTGATAGGGTTAACTAAATCAAGAATCTTTGAAGCGTTCTCAATATCACCAATTATCGCAAGTGATTGAATAGCCCAGAGTGCCGCATGGTTGTATTGCGCTCCGTTTTCACGAATACCTGGAGGATAATCCTGAATGTATCCAGGACGTACAGCACCCGAAGAAAGCGCCGGGTCAATCAAGGCAAAATAATCCTTCTTGAGAAGGTGTTTTACCATTGATTTTTGCGCAGTGAGGGTATGTTCTTTGTCACCACATCTGCTGATCACGGACCACGATTGTGCAATTGAATCAATCCTAAACTCTTTCAGTTTTCGTGAACCGAGTGGCGTTCCGTTATCAAAGAACGCTCGACGATACCATCGACCATCCCAAGCAAACTGCTCTAGGCCTTTTTCAATCGTTTTTTGTGCACTACGTAAAGAGGTCGCTCTATCAGTATCGCCACGCGCAATAACATAAGGGAGTATTGAATCAATGATAGAGAGTATAAACCACGCAGACCAAACACTCTCACCTTTACCATTGCGTCCAACCGAACTCAAACCATCATTCCAATCAGAATAACCTATGAGAGGTAAATCATGTTCACCAAACACAAGACTCTTCTCAATAGCACGCATAATATGTTCGTACACAGAAGCGCCCTCGGATGCGACATGTGGTATTCCCGCCCATTCACCGTGCCCGCTAAAGTCCAAAGTGGGACCAGAAAGGAACGGTGCCTGAATATCAAAGATACCAGTATCTCCAGTGTGTCGAACATATTCACCAGCAACATAGGCGAGCCACAACTGATGGTCCGAGAGCACTGTTCTCAATCCAAACATATTGTGTTCATGCCACCAAGTAAGAGGATCTCCCTCAACGAACTGTTTTGAACAGGCCTTCATAATGAACGATTTCACAAACTGAGGGTTCGACCAGAGTAGAGACAATGAGTCTTGTAGTTGATCTCTGAATCCATAAGCACCCGAGGGTTGGTAATATCCTGTCTTCGCCAAAATCCTTGAAGTTTGAGCTTGATAGAGGAGCCACCCATTCATAAGGTAATCAACCGATGTATCGCCCGTAGAGACTTTTACGGCACCCAACTTCTTTTTCCATGAGTTAATAACTGGATCAAGGGCAGCAATAGAGACGTGGGGTGTGGACCAGTGTGTCGCAATGCGTTCTGCTTCACTTCGATTTTTTGCTTCACCAATGATTACGGGAATTGTCTTCGATTCACCTGGTTCAAGATGAACTTCGAGAGCGAGAACAATAGAACTATCCCCATGCGACTTGGTAGAATTTGAGAGCGATGCAAGTCTCATTGCTATTGGGTTTTCATAAGAACCGTGATTACCGAAGAATTCTTTTGTATCAGTGGTATATGATATAACCCCTGGTGCATCACCAAAGGATACAAATCCCACAGAACCCTCAAATTGATTTCTGAAACCATTTCTGAAAAAGAGCGCACGAGCATACTCGTCAAAATCAAATTGAATGTGGTCAACAAGATGACTACGAAGCATACCCATCACTGGAACTGAATGCGAGAAAATGGTTAAGTCTTGTCTTTCTTTTGTGGTGTTGGAAAGTTCGAGTAGAGAAATTTTTACCGAAGCATTTTCAGGTATAAAGGTTGTAAATTTTGATTTAACACCATTATATTCAGAGCAGTATTCCGCATACCCAAATCCATAAATCACAGAAAATGGGGCACCTGTTTTTATCGGGAACGGCGTCGGGTTCCATGCCGTACCACATGCACGGTCACGAATATACACAGTCTCCCCGCTTGTGTATTGCAATGAATCATTCGAGAACGAGGTCATTCGGTTGTCATAACTATCTTCTGACCACGAATAAGTGGCTCCTGATATGCCTAATATCGCACCATAGTGCTCGTTAGCAATAATATGATTCCATGGCTTTGGAGGCATATTGTGAGAAGAAACGGACATAACATATTGACCTGTTACCCTATCAAAACCACCCCATGAGTTATGGTGGTCGAGATTTTTTTGTACTTCAATCACCTCAACCTCGGCATGTGATGCATTTACTGTTTTGCTTTTTAGCTTAAGACGCTTACCCGCCTCTGCACCTGGCATATTTTTACAGCACAGACGAACCGCGTCGGTAAGTGTTCCTTTTTTTATATCCACAACAAAGCGCGCAGAACCTATGAGAACTTTTTTATCTTCCTCGGACGCCAAATCACCTTTTACTTGGTAGAGCGTAGATTTTGTCCAGCCTGCACTATTTTGTTTTGCTTGTCTCACCAAGAAATCGATTTCATCATCAAACACTTTCATATAACTGGTTGGCTGATTGTTGAGGATAACCACATCAATTTCAATACCTTTTGTCTTCCAATAAGAAAAACACTGAATTATTTGGCGAACCGTTGGAATATCACCAATGTCATATACGATAAACAGCGCAATGGGGTGATCGCCCGATACACCAAGGTTCCACAATGAGTGAACAACCGGTTTTACTCCGTGAACACTACTCTCGAAACTTTTTCTGATTCCCGAGATGACAATGGAGGCTATGTTTTGGAATACAACCGCCGTGTCTTGAGATACACCCAGATCGCCTGTCAGGCGAACGCTGTGTTCAATTGCACGCGATGAAATACGACGAGCGAGACGTGGTGATGCATATTTTTGCAGTAATTTTTCAAGTTCATTTCTTGATTCTGAAACTATCTCAACGAAAAAGAGGTGTGAATGTTCTCCTGGCTTGAGCGAGATTTTGGCCCCAACAACAAATGCAGGATCAAGTGGTACTTTTGGATTAGGTTTCCTGTTGGCATCAAACACAAGAAACGGATTAAAGACGCCATATTGTGAAAATGCATCATTCCGGGCACAGGTAAATGAAACTTTCCTACGAGAGAAACTTGATTGTGCAAGGTAGTGTGTAAAATAAATCTTCTTTGATCTATCTTGTGGGTGGGGTCGAGAGAATATAACCCCTGTCCCCGCTTGATTATCCTCTGACTCTACGAGTATATGTTGGTAATGCGGATGGTGGAGTTCCTGGTTTTCATATGCAAGAGATACTTCACCATAAGTAACCACATCAAAGGAGAGCGTCTCTTGGCTTTTATTTGTGACATACAATTCACGGATAATCACAGGAGCTTTATCATCAACGGAAATTGATAGAGATGTTTCAAATTGTTTATGGTCTTCGAAAAACTCAACTTTATTTTCCTGGAAGGTCACCCGACGCCTACTATCCGACAATGATGAATGGGGTAATACCGAAAAGAACTCAGAACTGTTGTGGGTGCGTATATACATCGAAGTACCTTCACTGCCGCTATGTGCATCTGCTTTTGGTCGAGTGAGAGCTATTCCCCGATATGAGCTCGTGCAAGAGCCTTGCTCAGAAATACGTACAGCACAATCCCGGTTCGCAATAAATGAATATTGAGGAAATGCTGATTTCACTATGATAAGCCTCTTGCTCTCCATGCCCGTATCACGCACTGGTGAGAGCTGCGATGGCGTGAGCGACACAGGAAATGACAACGTCTCTGCTGCGGGTGTGTCAGGCATCCTCTCCTCAAATAAGGTGTCGAGTGAGCGAACGGCAGGATTTAGATGAAACAGCCGATGCATCGAATTATTAGCAATCGAGTTGTACATTGAACACAACGCAAAACCCTGGTGATGTGCATAATAAATTTCAACAGGAACAGGTTGTTTAGCGCGTCCTCCTTGTCCATCAGAATAATCAAGTGCATCAAAGAAACCATACTTTCCACACATTTTATTGTTAACAAACCGGCATAGATTGCGATAAGCTAATTTCGGCACAATAGGCAACGCCAGGGCGCTCACATATGGAGCAACAACCAGGAAATCACCGAGGTTTCTCTTGAGACCTATTTCATTACTACCGAACACTTGATATTGATACCTCTTTGCATTGTCAAAGCTTGCATATGCTGACTCACCCATACCCCAGAGCATTCTATGCTTGCGCGCATGCTTTCTGTGCACATTGATAGCAGCCCGCGCAGTTGCACCTAGAAGGCTTTCTTTGTGAGTCGAGAAAAAAATGAGTGATGTGAGATACTCAAAGAGAGATCCTCCCCATGAAACCAAAGATACGTCACCACCAGAACGAACCAATTTTCTGCTCAAATAGAACCAGTGCTTTTGAGGGGCCTGATTTTTTAAAATAGCGACAAAACTGACAGCATTCGATTCAGAAGCCATGAAGTTGTAGCAAGCGGCATCCATGCGGTTGAACGAGGCGTTGAATCCTATATGGAACAATTCCTTCTCTTTGTTATAGAGAAAACCAAAATCGGCCTCTTTAACATAAGCATTAGATTCACGAGCAACTCGAGCAAACACATTGCGTATACGTCTTGCGTTTTCAGCACCTGAATCAACATCCGAAACAATACGCCTATACCACTCAGCAAGAAAACGTTTTGACTCCCGTGAAAGACTCGAAACATCGAGAGTCTCAAGGAAACTCAGTCTCGCAATTGAAGTGGGTATTGAATCTGCAATCAAGTCTAACGTGAAGCCCGAGACAGCTTCCTTTTCAATCAAGTGGACCAGATTAAGGACCGCAGAATCATGTGTCGCATAGAGTGCAGCGGAATGATCTGAGTGATGTATATAAGGCAAAAGTGACTGAAGTGAGAGCATTTGGTCTTCGATCACACTCATTGCAGATTGAGCAGAGCTCAGATGAAAGACAAGAGCAGGTCCTGGGTCATTCGCAACAATCTCTTTCGTTATATGCACAATGCGACTCATTCGCTTGTGAAGTATGGTGAGCTTGTTCACGTAATCTTGAGGCATAAGCTGTGACAGCGTCGCCGTTTCTTTAAGAATATCTTTCAACACTTTCTGCAAAGACACCACATCTTTTGCAACTGTCTTTGGAACGACGTTTTTGAACATACTGATATCGCGTGAAAATTCACGCAAAGCATCAGCAACACCCCTGCCCATTTCATGGCTTACAAGTGGCTTTGAGCCCATACGAAGATATGATTGCTCCGCGGCAATGAATGCTAGGAGCAAATTTGCACTATCAACACTCGAAACATACTTTGGTTGAATTGCCTCAAGTTTTTCAACATCGTACCAATTAAGAAAATGCCCCTTACAACGTTCAAGCCTAGAAAGACTTTTGAACATACTATCAATCCTATCGGCATAGCGATTAGTCGAAAGGTAACCCAACTCATGAGCCGCAATGAGGCTTGAGATATGCATTCCCATATTGGTCGGTGAAGTCATCTTGCGATCTTCACCAATAACGCGAGGGCGTTCCTGTACGTGATCGGGTATGAGCCAGTTAGTTTCCCTTTTTGCGTTGTCTAAAAAGAAGAGAGCATTTCTGTACGCCATTCCACGCACGAACGAAATGCCTTGCTTGCCAAGTTTAGCCTTTATATCTGTCTGGATACTAATACTGTATGCAATAAAAGGTGCAACAAGCCACACGAGTGACCACGCAACCATAACACCATTTCCATCTCGTATTAAGACAACTACGAAAGTGGTAATGGCTAACAAAACACTCAATCGCATAACTTTGTAGTATTCGTAAAAACGACCGACAAGTTTAGCGCCCACATCTTCGGATATCTTCCACTGAAGTAGTTTCTTGCGAGTAACATAGAGACGCCATAATGTTTTAGTAATCGCAATAACAGAAACAAGTGCTTGTTCAAGTAAAAAGAAAATCCTCAACGCACTGTGAATAACGAGAACAAATACATCATCAACCCATTTGCGAATACGTAGGCGAAATGGCGCGCTACCTTTATGAGCCATTGAAACAATGAACGGTAATGCGTATGGTGCAATAAGGGCAAGTACGATAAAACCCGTTGTTACTTCAAGGGAAATATCTGTTAAATAACCAATCGCAAGGGAACAGAGCGCAGCAACAGGCACCAAACTTCGTCTTAAATTATCAAATATTTTAAAACGATCAACAAAAGCAAGCCGTTCAACAGGCACACCGTATTTACCTTGTCTAAATTTACCCGAGAGCCACCCAATTATTTGCCAATCGCCACGAACCCAACGCTCATGTCTAACAATAAACTCGTGGTAAAACTTTGGGAAACCATCAAACAATACAATATCACTCGCAAAGCCAACTCGAGTATATAAACCTTCAAGGAGATCATGGGAAAGGACTGTATTATCTGGAATCTTGCCTTTCATCGACGATTCAACCGCATCAATGTCATACACCCCTTTTCCAAAAAAGAGAGCATTGTCAAACAAATCCTGGTACACGTCTGATACGGGTCCCGAGTATGAATCAATACCCGAAACAACTGAATAGAGACGTGAAAAAACAGATCGGGTTGCAGTTGAAAGCCTGACACTTACACGGGGCTGTATAATACCGTAACCACGAATAACTTTTCCATTTGTATTTATTACGGGCGCATTCAAAGGATGAGCAATTGCACCAACCAACCTACGCGCAGCATCATGTGGGAGCTCGGTGTCCTCATCAAGCGTGATTACATAACGTATACGTGAAAGACTCTCAACATCGTCCGTGATAATGTATGTAGTATCCTTCCCTCTCATTAATTCATTAAACTCACGGAGCTTTCCCCTCTTTCTCTCCCAAGCCATAAAGACTTGTTCAGATTCATTCCAAATCCTCTTCCTAATAAGAGCGAAAAATCGTTTTTCCAGACCTTGTGCATACTTTGCGTTGAGTGAAGCAATTGCCTCTTTGGTTATCTGTATAAGGGACGCATCAGTATCCAACGTCTCACTGTGTGCTTCGGGAAAATCGAGAAGTAGAGCGTAATAGAGACCTTGTTGTTGATTACCTACATAACGAGTCTCAAGTTTAGATACAAGGTCACGTATTGATTTTTCAGATCTGAGCATTGAAGGAACCACCACAAATGTCCTGTGATTTTCACCTAAATCATGCTCAAGATTCAATCGAGGAAGTTTGCGAACAGGTAATACCCGTGTGACGAGTATATTTGAAACATGAATAGCAATCTCGAGATTAATCAAAAAAGTGGCAAGTACCCACACCACCCACACTAAAGACATCTGGGTTGGAAAGCCCAGTAAAGAGAGTGTGCCGGCAGAGAGTCCCAGAGAAATACTTAATAGCAATCCAAAATACGACCTTGATGGATGATTAAGAATGAGCCGGTAGAGTCGCTCACTATTAGTGGGACGGTAATGTACCTCCCGTTCAAGCATTTGTCGCCCTGCGACATCAACTAAATAGTAACCAACGTGTCGTTTTACTGAGGACAATGGGTCATTTGATTGTTTGTTGTGTGAGGCAAGTTGAACCGCAACCCTAGCAATTTCCGCCTCATGAATTGAAACCTGTTCGGCCAAGCGTACAACCACGTTTCGATATTCATTTTTTGTTTCGAGGTTGAGAGAGCTGAAAACCCCAGATGGATCACCTGACAACACCCCATCAACTATATTCACCTTTTCCGCCACAGCATCCCACCGTACCTGATTTAGCCAGTGAAGAGATTCAGTGATATTAGAAATCAAGGTCGTCTGCTCTGTACGAACCCCCTCTTCCACCCATGACAATGAATCAGTTGCGAACCCTTGTTTTTCAAGATTGAGACGAATCCATTTAATAATAGGCCTCATTTTTGAGCCATCTTGATTCAGACGGCCGATGAGATGAAGTCCGAAATTAATAGGAACCGTACCATATTTCTTTGCGAGTGATAATGTGATTTTTGATGGGTCCCACGATGAACGCTTAGAAGCTTTTGTAATAGCAACATAGTCATCTTCAGCTTTCTTGTATTCATCAATAACAGAACATGCATTTGAGACGAGCTCGCCAAAATCCTCCACAAGAATAAGTTTAAGCATCACCGGCACCGCATTGAGTTCACGAATAGAAAAAGGGCTCCACTGCTGATACGTGTTTATAAAAGTGAGGAGGTCTGTCTTTTCTACCCTACCCTTTGTATCTTGAACAAACTCACGAAGCACCGAATAGAGACGCAAAAATCGTTCACCTTTTGCTTTTGTGATAAGTGGAAATTTTTTGAAATCACGCTTCTTGAATGCGGTGTTTATATCAAAAACAGTCGTCTCGATGATAAAAAAATTATCGAGGATTGACTCAACTTCGTGGTTTATGTAACGAGAATGAGAAACTTGTTTTGCAAGCGTACGAAAACGATCTATTACCACGGACGAAGCAGTGCGATGTCCAACAACGCAGTTTTGTGCAACCGATTCATCCATAGACAGTGAGGTGATCTTACCCAGTTCATCAGCACGATGAATTAAAGCGTCAGAAAGCGTGTTTTCCTTGGAAAAAATCATAACCATCTAATTATACACAGAAGACGCATTTTTAGTTGGAATACACCTTATCCACATCGATCCCTATTCTCTTCAACCTCCAAATCAGAAAAACTCCGCAGAATTTATACCTAAAAGGTCCTTCTGTTGGGTACTTATAGAAATAAGTCAGCAATGTAGTAAAAACACTGTTATAAAATAACAGTGTTTTTACTACATGTATTTGCTCTTCGTGCTAGCTATTGAGGGTGACCCCTCTTGGTCTCGAACTGAAACCACGGCTTAAAATATAGAAACCGATTTTGACCCGTCTAGGACGCTTTTGAGAGCTTCCTGAAAAACCCTTATTTTACTTAACCATTTCTGGTCCATCGATACTTTAACTAGACTGCTGACCGAGTCGTAATGGAACCAACCTCAACCAAGCCCTGTAATGGTTTTCAAAGACTTCCCAAGTAGCCCAAACGACGGGTCTCGAGCGACCTAAAAAAGTGACAAAAGTGACACTTTTTACAGTAATTTAGAAAGGTGAATTATTTACCCATGACACCCAACAGCTGTACAAAGTTTTCTTCTGGCGTGCCCTTTGTTGTATCAACAATCTGATAACCACTCTCCACCGAGACCTTCCTTAAATATCGTGCCCAATTCGCCATGTCATCATTCGCAAGTTCAGGTTGTTTACGTTCAATAAGTCTTCGTTTTCTCTCCTCATCAGAACAATCGAACAGGATTACTTCATAATCAGTAATACCAAACAAACTACATGCTTCCTGTATAAACTGAGGTCGAGATTGAATATCAAGTAGAATATTGTGGTTATTGAGATGCGTATCTCTTACATCTTTTACCCACCACAAAGTGCTCTCTTTTTGCATCTCTTCTGGAGCACTGCCTGTAAGTAGAGGAACCTTAACAGCGTCTGCATAGTAAACAACAAGATTTGGAATGTGCGCCTTTTCAACCAATCGAGCTACCGTTGTTTTTCCAGCACCAGAGGCGCCAATAATAAAGAGTATCTTTTTCATTTTTTATACTTATACGTGTCGCCTCTCAGCGAGCTTAATATACAATTCCTGTACAATATCAGGAAACCCATTTTTGTAATCATTCAAGAATAAATCCCTGATTTCAAGTTGATACAACTTTAAACTCGAGAGTTTATCTATCTCAATCCACATTGGTTCGTATAACTGTGTAGCGTTTTTACTTTCTTCAAATTCTTCAGAATCCTCATTCAATTTTGGCTCACCTGACACATAATCACAAAGATAGAAAAAGTTTTCCTCACCTGTGTCCCATGTAATGTGATACACAAGTTTATCCGCCTTCACTTTTACAGTAGTTTCCTCTTCAATCTCACGAACTGCGGTTTGATCCGGAGTCTCACCCTCTTCCTGCCCACCACCTGGAAATACCCAATATTCATCACCTTTATTAATGCGATGCATAACGAGGACTTTGCCATCCTTGATAACTATGCCAGCAGAGCGGTTTCGTTTCATGTGTGTAGTATAGCAACTAGGAATAAATCAAGAAAAATATCTGGCAAGTGCTTATATAAACTAGTGTTAGTTGGACTAATTCATTAACACCTCATAAGAAAATGTTACATGCCCAGGAATATATTCCTCAGCAGTGTTAACCTCGTACTGTACTTCATCAATCGTAATAATACATAGTGTGCCATGCTGATTTAAAAGCACTACCCGTTGACCCACAACTGGTGTAACAACACGCCCAGGTCTAAGAAAAGACTCAGCAGTCTCTGGATTATAATTTGATGAAGTAATAAGACCTAGTGCTTTAAGACCACCATCAGTGTAGACATGAACACAATTAGTGTTTGCCCCACTAAAACTGATCTGAAACTTGTACTCTCCATTACCAACCGTAAAATATTGATGGTCTCGATACCGAAACGTAACTCTATTTTTAAGAGTTGGATTTGTATAATTAGCAGGATCACGCTGCGCATCAACACGTTCAACTCGTGCAGCACGCTTACAAACCTCAGCTAATGGCACCGCATTTATTTTATCAGCCGGTAAACCCTCAACCCATCGCCAAACATCATCAATTTGTGTAGTGCCAGGGAACTCATTCTTATCAGGGTTGGAATTAAAGTTAAAACCTTTCGGATTGTGATTAGTTAACCAATCAGGCATCTTACACTTAGGATTTCGGACAAAAATAACGGATAACCACCCAGCTGGTTTGTCATTGAATACACCACGAATCCACTTGTTCTCTATACCCACCCCTGACTCTGGTTTAGTATTGACGCGTTCCGTATAATTCTCGTCGATAATCAATAAAACGTGATTAGCATCGGTAATTTCCCGCATGAAGCCACTGAGGCTTGATCCATAATCAACGGTTTCGTCAATCTTTATATTGTAGCCAAGCAAATGAAGCTGACTCGCAAACAACCTAACCCACTCACGGTGTTCAGGTGAAGTCCACGCATAGGAGATAAATAAATCTTGATTCATAATTAATTTCTCTTTTTTTTATTTAACAACCTCGTTAACCAACTTAACAAATACTTTTTTTATATTCATCCAGTCTTCTGGATTAAAAATAATCTTACTACCCTTTTTATATCCTTTGGTGTTTGCGTTAAGATAACGAGTTGATGCTGAAATGAATTTATCATCAACAACACCCCCTTTGTGCACCAAAACATGTCGCGCTAAAAGATAGAAACAAATAAGTTTTTCTGTATCCTCATCAAGATCAATTTTCTTCCCTAAATAATCCGAAAATGAATCTTTAATAGATTTTAAATCCTGAAAGTTCAGCTTAGCCTTCTCTAGAAAAATAGAGCCAAATTTTCCAGCAAGATTTAAATCATTTTCAACCAACTCTTTGAGAGTAATTTTTAAATCATCCATTTTTTTAACCAACTTACCCTCAGTCTTCGCAGAACTATTTAGAGCATACTCAAAATACTCTTCAAGAATTGCCTCGAGGCTAGAAACTGCCAAAACACACATCTGGGAATAGATAACTTTAAAATTATCTTCAATAGAACTCTCGTGTATTGACTTCAAAGCCTGAATACGCCCCTCAAGCTTCATTCGAACCGTACGTTGAACGGCTTCATCTTTGCAAATATCTTCCAAAACACCAACAGCCATATCTCTCACTATCTGGGGTGTTTGTTCAAGTTTATCAATATCTCCTAATGAGTCTTTAAACTTCTTTAAATAATCAATCATTTTTATACCTTATTTAACTAATGAATAATGTTCGTACAAAAACAAAAAGACGAGACCTTTCGATCTCGCCTTTTTATGCCAAAAATAGATATATCTTGGATGATAAATGCGGGATCGAGGGTGATAAATTAATGTGGTTCAAATGCTATGTGTTGTTGAACCCCCGATGACTTGGTTTCGTATTTAGATTTATGAGGAACAATACCATTATACCATACCCATACAATTCACGTCAATAAAATGTTCCCGTAAAATAAACAAACTAGGCTTTATCCACCCTTACATCTGGCCAATATCTTGGAATTAGTTTCTCCTTAAAAACCTTCACCAACGACCATCTTTTAGAATCAGATGACCCCTCTCCATTAGACCAATTGAGGCTACCAACAAAATAGTGAGGTGATTCAAAAGTCAGTTGATTCATTAAAGAGAACTCTAGCAAACTAAGGTTATCTTTCTTTCGTGGGTCTGTAGCGCTTGGATGAGCTGATATCTTATTCCTCCACCAAACCAACTCCGATGCAACTTCAGAAATATATTGATCACAATGATCTTTAATCTCTTTGATATGGTCTTTAATATCTGCACTTTTCCAGCCATTTTTATTCATAATATCAACCAAACCAACCACTCTTATGTAATTTACACACGAAACAGCAAACCAATTAAATTGATTCAGAATGAGATTGTGCCCTGGATTTGAATTACTCCAATAAAAAACCGTACTCTTTCCTGGAACAAAACCATTAACACCAACCTCACTCTCTTTTTTATGACTTTCTTCTTTCGTTTCGATTATTCCAGCCAAATGAAAGATACCATCCCTCAAGTATTCCAGAGCTTGAAGGTTATCAATAGGTAAATTGTTTATATCAACCTTAATACCTTTTATATAATCTAAAACCATTTCCCTTGAATCATCAATTGTCTCATTTCAGATTAGGGTCAAGGAAATCCCACAGCTTCCAATAAGGATCTCCGTTTGAGCGTGAGAAATTTTTAGTAAATTTTCCAAGCTTACTGTATACAGAATTTTGAATATCCACCGCATCTTGCCACGCAAATTTTAAATCAAAATATTTTTCTTTTCCATCAGCATCTTCAGAAAGCAAAGAATTGAGTAACACAATATCGCCGGTGGTAGAAGTGAACACAACAGACTCTACCCAATAACACAACTCTTCTTTCTCATTATTCAAACTAGAAAACATTATCAAAGGATGTGTAAATAAATTTATTTTTACAGTACCTTTTAAATACTGAAGATACTTATTTAAACGCTCCTCATATTCAGCAACCTCGGTTTCTTCTGGTTTGGTTTTAAATATTTTGTTCATAATACTATTTTGATGTCTAATTTTTAATAATCATTGGCGATAATTTGAACCGTTTTATAAGGTAAACCCCAACAATTAAGAGAATAAGAAACACACCAAGCGTTGGTGACAGATATAAAATCAAATTGAAAATATTATAAAAAAACGAAACAATGGCGTTTAAAATATCAACAATAAACGGTACGATAACAGAATAAGTCAACAGAATGAGTAGGGCCCAGACACCCCTCTTCGTCTTTGTGTACTCACGATAAGCCTTCCGTCCACCACCGCGATATGGTGCATACAGAAATTTCCAAAACTTGAGTTTGTGATAGAGGAATGAGCCAGGAATCACGAAAGCGAGTGCGCTATAAAATGCACGAGCAAAAATACTCGGTTGTTCTATCGGGTTGATTTCTTGCCATGAAAACGTGTGTCCAACTGAGTAGGTGTAAATAAGAAATACCAATGACAACACAAAAGAAGCAACCGCTGATTGCTTTATTTCTTTACCGTATTTTGTGAGAGTGTTTCTATACCAGCTCATACCGGTATTATATGCCTTCCATCAAAAGACGCTATTTAAATTTTCTATTTTTAAGTCTTGCCTCTCGCTGTGCTCGTAACTTAGCCCCTCTCACTTCCTCTTTCTTTTTCTTCTCTTCCTCACGAGTTTTCATTTCTTCAGGTGGAATAACTCGCACATGTTCCATTATCTTGTATCCCTTGAGATGTTCAAATGGATCAACAAATCGATACCATGGTTCAGAATGATGCCAGATAGACCCATCCTCGTGCTTCTCACTCACCAATTGAGACTTCACCATCTTCTTAGGAGGCAGAAACCCTTCGTTGTCTTTGATAAGAAAAAGTTCAGTGTGTACACCCCTACCGTTATGGGTAACAATCCTCGATTTTATAACCCCATCTTTAACCCAGCTTTTCAACGCAGGGGTTTTTAAATTGAAAGCGGATTCAAGATCATATTTTGTGTACCAACCATCCTTATGTTTTGCGAGTGACGCAGGTATCTCTTTTTTATTTATTGCATTCTGACAGATGGTGCACTTGATACCCCATTTATCAAACCAATTCTCACCAGCTTGAGTACCTTGTCCGCAGATTGCACAGGTATACCCAACACCATCGAGCTTAAACCCATTCGGATTCTCTTCAAGCTTCGCTTTTCTCCGACATTCTTCTTTCCATGAATCAAACATAATCTCAGCAAGTCCTGCGAGTCGATACGCAGCATCTGATGCTTCTTCCCACGTAAATTCGCGACCATGCTCTTTTTCGAGCAAGTCTTTCATTTCTTGGATTTTTTCTTGAGATATTTGCATTGCCTTAATTATATAAATTTCTATAGTAAAACCGACCAATCACCACTCCTATCTTCCTCAAAATCTTTCTATATTTACCATCAAAAAAACCTTACCAAACCCACCTCCTCCTATGACCATTTATACGTCGAAGTACGCACTAAATAAGTATTGACATAGAATAAAAAGTATTTTGTATAGCAAATAGAATTTTTTTTGCTGATTTTAAATTACCTATATAAATCAAGGGTTTTTAAAGACGGAAGCAAACGTCTGCTAGGCTTTTTTTGGCTTAAAATAAGCTTTTTTTAGAGTGGAGGAAAATGGATTTAATACCCAAGTGGTAAAATGGTAAATGCGGATCCGAAGAGAAGTGGGCCCTCCCTACGAATCAGCACTTCAATAAACACGCCAAAAAATAAGCTTACAAATTTCTAATAATAAATTTATGCAAAGACAAAGATTAACAATTAAAAACAATAACCATGTCCTCAAAAAACATCGCAATCGAGTACGTATTAGCAACCACCCTTAAAGCAGCGGAATACAATCCCCGTAAGCATACAAAGGAGCAGGAGCAACAACTCTCAGATAGCCTAACCAAGTTCGGCTTAGTCGACCCTATCATATGCAATAACGCACCTGGACGAGAAAACATCGTCATAGGTGGGCATTTCAGGCTCAAAGTGGCCAAGAAAATTGGTATGGATGTGGTACCTATCGTTTATCTACACATCACAGATATTGAAAAAGAAAAAGAACTCAATATCCGCCTCAATAAAAACACTGGTGAATTCGACTTCGATAAATTGAAAGACTTCGACCTCGATCTCCTTCTCGATATTGGGTTCAATCAAAATGAACTCGACTCGATGTGGAACTTTGAGGCCGAAGAAAAACCCTTCGACGAAGAGGAAGAACTAAAGAAAATAAAAGAAACCTCTATCGTTCAAGGAGACATTATTGAACTTGGAGAACACCGATTAATCTGCGGCGACTCAACCAAGAAAGAAACGCTCGAAAAACTCTTCGGAAACGAACGGGCATCTATAATCATGTCTGACCCTATCTACAACATCTCTGTGGACTACAACGGAGGTATTGGGGGAAAGCAGGCATACGGTGGAACAGTGGACGATAACAAGAGCGACCAGGAATATGAGGAATTCATACGAAAGAGCATGGTCGCTGCCCTATCCGTCACCAAAGAAGATGCTCATGTCTTCTATTGGTCTGATCAAACCTATATCTGGCTCATACAAATCCTCTACCGCTCTCTTGGTATCACCAACAAGCGAGTATGCCTCTGGGTCAAAAACGGACAAAACCCCACACCTGGAATCGCATTCAATAAATGCTATGAACCTTGCACATATGGTGTCCGTGGAAAGCCGTACATAGTTAAAGGGATTACTAAACTCAACGAGGTTATGAATGTAAACGGAACAACAGGCAACGACATGCTCGATGAGATTGATTTATGGCTCGCAAAGAGGCTTCCAGGAAACGAATACGAACACAGCACCATGAAACCACCTGATGTGTATGAAAAAGCAATTCGCCGTTGCACAAAGATGGGTGACATTATTCTCGACAGCTTCTCTGGGTCTGGTAGCACCATCATGGCTGGAGAGAAACTCAAACGTCGTGTATTCGCCGTAGAGATTGAACCTGTCTTCTGCGAACTCGCGATGCGTCGATACGAGAAACTTACCGGAAAGAAAGCTTTAGTGAAGAAAGCCTATGAAACGCTATAAGAAGGAAAAACCTTTCCTCGAGTGTTTGACGAAGACCTGCAATAAATCACTCTGCTGTGAAAAGATTGGAATATCTCGACAGAGTGTATACCGATGGGAAGCTAAAGACCCTAGATTTAGGTACGAAGTGGAAGAGGCCTTACAAATGGGCACAGATCACATATGTGATATTGCAGAGAATACACTTGTAAAAAAGGCACGTGAGGGAAACATCCAGGCTGCAAAAATCATACTTGAAAACAACAAGAAGGCGTATAGGAAGCCGAGGGAGCAAACACCACCAGAATTTATGAAACCAAGGCGTATTGAAACAGTTGTATTTATGCAACACGGTGACCCGGATCCAACTGAAGAACAAATACAGGCTCAGATTGAGAAGCAAAACAAAGAAAAACAAAACGAAAACCCAGACGTACTTGAATAAAGTACGTCTGGGTTTCGCTATTTGTTTAAATCTTATTTTGTCCCCACAACTGAACAACCCCTTACAATTACATTCATCATCTTTGATGAAACCTCGCCACGAAGGGTTACTGATTGGCCTTTTGATAAGCCAGCAAGGCGAGAAGCGTCTTCCCTGCTGAACATACACTGAACACCAACAATGGAATACTGAGAAGCCGTTAGTGATACATAAGGTGTATCCATAATATCTTTTCCAATGGTATCGATAACACCCGACACCTCTACAAAATTGCCTTTGTATTTTGCGTCTGCAGCAATTTCATTGTTCTTATAATCATCAGCAAGTTGAGTTGCAGTTACCTTGATTGTCTCACGAGGTGCAGATGGTGCTTGCGGTGTGTCTGCTTGCTTACCACTATCTACGTTATAACTTCCTGGAGCAGAAATACCGATTGATATAGCAATGAGAACAAGAACAAGGAGGACTTTTACACCCCCTGAGAATGAAAAGTTAGCATGCTTCTTAAGAAGTGAATTTGTGGCTGGTAAACAAATTACCGATGCCAACAAAAACAACACGCCCACAGATGGTTTTCCAACAAGAGCGATGAGACCAGCTAAAGCGAAAAAGAGAAAAAACATCCAACTAAAAATACCGCCGAGAGTTATCTTTTTAGCCTTACTCTCTGAAGGCTGAACTGGTGTGTTCATAATTATTTGCTTGATCGTCTTATAAATCGCGGTAAACAAAAAGCCCACCACGGGTTGGAGCCGAAGCCCCACGTGCCAGTTTCCTGACACGGCGATCAAGCAAACCCCATGATGGGTTCTTTATTCTTGATCGACTTCTTTCACCATGCCACCGATCTCTCGATGGTTTAGGCTACTTTTTTACTGTCAGGGAACATGATAGCGCCAAATGCACTACCAGTCCAACCTTAACGCAGACCATTAGTCTTGCTAAGAGCAGCTGCCAACACGTTGCCAACTTCCCTTGCTTTACTCCCCTGGTTGGTCTGTCATCAATGGATGCATGGAAATACAAACAAGCGCCTTGATGGCCCAATCAACCATTGCACCGGCAATAAAGATGAAGTATTGCATCTATGCTCGTAAGAGTACCGAGCAAGAAGAAAAACAAATTCTGTCGATTGATTCTCAGGTAAATGAAATGCTCGCTCTCGCAAAACGCGACAACATTGAAGTCGCCGATATCTACCGAGAAGCCCATTCAGCAAAAGATTCTGGACAGCGACCTGTATTTAAAAAGCTACTGGAAGATATACGCTCAGGAAAGTTTAACGGCATCATTTCGTGGAATCCTGATCGCCTCTCTCGCAACGCCGGCGACCTTGGTTCAGTAGTAGATTTAATGGATCAAAAAGCACTTGTTGAGATTAGAACGTACGGGCAAAAGTTTACGAATAACCCAAGTGATAAGTTTCTCCTCATGATCCTCTGTTCCCAAGCAAAACTCGAGAATGACAACAAAAGCGTGAATGTGAAGCGAGGATTGCGAACGCGCTGTGAAATGGGTCTGTGGCCCGCACAGGCGCCCACAGGATACTTAAACAGTCCAAATGTTAATGAACTCTGCGTGGTTCACACTGACCCTATACGAGCCCCGATAGTCAAACAAATGTTCGAAAAGATTGCTTATGAAGGATGGAGCGGAAAGAAAGTCTCCCTATGGATTCATAACGAACTAAAGATGACGGCACGTAGTGGAAAACCGCTCACGATGAGTAACATATTCTGCATACTTCACAATCATTTCTATTACGGTGTATTTGAATATCCAAAGAAAAGTGGCAAATGGTATCAAGGTAAACACACCCCTATTATTTCCAAAGAATTATTTGATGAAGTCCAAGGGTTATTAGTATATCGAAGAACCGCAAAAGCAACTCCGAAAGAGTTCGCTTTCACTAAAATGATGACATGTGGTTTATGCGGATCAGGAATAACAGCACAGGAAAAGTACAAAAAACTTGCGGATGGTTCCGTGAGGAAATATATTTACTATTCTTGTACCGCAATTAAAGATAGGAACTGTAAGAAAGTATTTCTCCAAGAAGAAGACTTAATCAGCCAGCTTACTGAAATGATGGATAAAATAGACCTCAACCAATCAGGACTGAGGAAAAAACTTAGTGCTGAGATTGAGAGACATAAGAGATTTAGTGTTGGAATTCTTGGAAACACGGAACGTGACTATTCCGTGAAAGACATCGATATTCGCAATTACGCAAAATACTTACTTAAAGAAGGAAGTATTTTTGAGAAAAGAGATTTGTTGGTTTGTTTAAAAAGTAAGCTGGTCTTAAGTAATAAAGAAATTAAGTTGAGTTAACAATAAGCATTTCCTATTCGACCTGATATGTAATCTATTATTCTATTTCAAGGCAACAATGATAGATCCCAACCTCCTCAAAAGATCATCATAAGTTATAATATCAATTACATTACGATATTTTCTCTTCACGACCTCAAAATCATCCTTCTGCTCACTGGAAAGCAGATTATCCCTACCCATAATAATTATTCCACTTGGATTGGTTATTTTAATTTTAAAACCGGGAGGAATTTTATTTTTGTACTTTTTTGTCAATTTATTTTCTCCATCTTGGCCTGACTTGCTTAGATGATACACATACTTCTCGACTTGCATTACAGTTCCAGACAATTCCCTCAGTGGTATAAAATTATCCCTATATTGTGTTTTTGTTATTATTTTCTCACCCATTGGTCTTTTAATCTCAATAATGTCAACATTTCCATTGGGATCTACTAACAAAAAATCGATTTTGCGCTCTGTCTTTCTATAAGAATCATAAACAGGTGCCTCCTTAAAAGAGTAAATATATTTTGGATATAACAACAAAATAATTTGAAGTATTTCAACCTGCCATTGCTTTTCATTGTACTTTTTCTCATTCGCAAGCATGAATCTAAGTTTCTCCAAGATTGACTCATATTTAACAACCTCATTTTCTCTAAATAAATTCGTCAGATTTTCACCTTGGATACTTTTCCTTTTATTCATGTAGGCTTCATATTTTCCACGAACATGAGAAGCTGAATCAAAATAGTTCTCCAAAACAGAAGACAATCTATCTTTAATATACTTATCAACTTCATATGGGTTTGGAAAATCTTTCAGCATTAACAAAAAATCGTCACCAGGTATCGCTTCAGGGTGATGTCCTCCAATATAAATATCCTGTGTAACCACACTACTAATTTCTCTAAAAATACTAGTATTTCGTACCCCTATAAAAAAACGGTCTGAGATATTAATATCTTTATATAAATATACATCGTGTTCAATTTCAAGTTTTTTTCCTTCAATATAAAAGTACCCTGCGTCATTTAGTTTTCCTAAAATGAAATCAACTTCTTCACCGTAAGTATTATCACTCCTCAAAATATCGTGTTTTGAGAACACGAACAGGTTTTTTTTGATAGGAATTATGTCTGTGATCTGCGACCTATCAATAACCCATGGATTTTCTGTTGAGTATCTTAAAACGAGGTTATTATCAATAACCAATATATCAATCATATCAATATCATAACAAAAAGGTTAAATTAGGTAATGCTTTGCCTCCGTGTTTACACTGACTCAATAAAATATCATAAGCATCTCTTTTGCTTATGTTTTTTAATTCTTCTTTTGCACCTGGTATCTCGCAATCAAGGGGTGATTTGTCTTTCCAAAGCTCACTGTGCTGGACTCTAAAGAACGCTGAAAAAATAAGAATTTCACAGGGCATCTCCCCAGGACAAAGTCGCCTATAAAGACAAGTGGCGTCCCAGATAAAAAAGGTTGAAAGATATGGGTTCCAACTCAGAGTTGCCTCAGGGTCATTTTCCGCATGTTTAAAAAAGTTCCTGGCTTCATTTATTTTCTTAAAAAAATCTTTCTTGAGTTCTGGTTTAACGAATTCAGCAGCACTTTGTTCGACAACACTCCTCTCCAGACCACTATGTTCACAGAGACAATTGAAAATTTCATGAGCTGATCGTACCAGGGTATGAACAGAAACAGGGTCCTTATCCTTAAAATAGAGATCAATCGCAGTAATCAATTGAAACTCCGCTGCCTGGAATTTTGTTATCTCCATATAAACCTGATGATTGAGTTTTTATTTTAAATCCTTCTTCAGTAAACTTAATAAATCTTCACATTTCACCGCATGGTCAAGAAGAGAAAAATCTGCGGAAATAACTTCGAGTTTTTGAATCAAATCATTATCAGACGCTAATAACAGAGCCTCTGAAGCAATCCCTTTCACTACTTTATTTTTTTCAGACCACACTCTGCGTTCTTCTTCTTTTTTCTTCTCAACAACCTCATCTAGAGGACGATTAAAATCAAAACCGGGATAATTACCTCGTTCTTTTAACGCAGCAACAAGTCTCCCATATGTATTACGCCTCACATCAATTAACGCTTGTTTTTGTTGACGAACCCCATCCATATACCAACTGATGGTTGTGGCAAGCCAACCAATCAAAAGACCTATATTTAGAAAAGATGCGAAATTATCAGAAAAAAATTGCACCATTAAATTAAGTTTTTACGTGCTTGCTGCATAATCTTTTTCCTCCCTTCACTTGGACGAATCTTTTTTGCCGCATCGAAAAGAGCTTCCTTTATGTCTTTCTTCGACTCATCAGGAAACTGCTTCTTAAGCTGATTCACAGCATAATCCACTTCATATCTCTGTTTGAAGCTAATTAGATTATCATCCTCTTTCCCTACATTTTTCTTATCGTCTGCCATGGGGGTTTTATTTAGCCAATAATATTCATTATACCCCCATATCTAACATTAAAAGAAATGCTCAAATATGATTTATATCAAACTTAAACAAACTCACCGAAAGGGTTGTTGGTTTCAGAGACGTCCGGGATTGCAGCCAAACTTGGAGAGATACCCGCAAGACGCTCGTAAAACCTTAATTAAACAAAAGCATCAGCCACACTAGGCTGATGCTTTTGTTTGTACCCTTCTCGAGCGATACACTATCACTCGACTTGGCTGCAATGTCTGGTCTCGTAATGCCCGAGCAAGACCGTTGAGCCATATTTCATAACCTAATCACCCACCTGTTCCACCCCTCTTGGTCTAACCTAGAATATGTGGGTTTTCACTAGAAAGAAACTAGTGAGAATATAGACCTCGCTTTTTTTGGTAGCGATTTTTCACCTGAATAATCAGGTGAAAAACAGGCACTTCACCCGTATGCAATACACCGTGTTTGTGGGTAAAAAGTGTCTCGGGCTTCACCTGTTTTTACTGTGATTTTACTGTGAAAAAACAGGTTTTCGGTATAAGGGAAAAGGACTATACTACAGAGAACCACACCCTCCTTATATGAGAGCATGGTTTACTACCCCACCACGTATGTCTAATCTCCAAACACTCAAGCCATTCAAGTCAGGTCATGACCCGAGGCGTAACACCAAAGGACGCCCTAAGGGTCAGCAGGATTTTAATACTATGATTAGGGAGGTACTGAAGCAGAAGGTTAAGATTGGGGGTAAGATGAGAACGTATGAAGAGCTTATATGGGAGAGGCTTGTTATAGAGGTGGCAAAGGGAAACCCAAAGATGACCAAGCTCTTCTATGATCATATGTACGGTAAAGCGAAATAGCGGAAAGAGAGACTCTGTGGAGAAGAGGAATATTCGAGAGATGGTGAGTGATATGAGGGTATATATACACATACGACACGTCCTTATGGGGACGTGTCGGTACTGTAGCTTCGTTAGGGGGTGATGTGTAGAGGGGTTATCCCCTTCTCATCAACCTAAAAAATAACTCAAAATCAATTGCAACAATTCAATAAAAAGACTATTTTTATACCAAAGTGTAAGATTGGTATTTATGAAGGTGTCATAAAGTCTTTCACCTGCATTTCTTTCTCATCAAATGCAATTTGATCCCGACGACAAGGCTACAGAAGAACGTCGCGAGTTGAGGAAAATTGGAATCGACCCCGATTCAGTAACCTTCAGCAAGCGACAAATCATTATCGTAGGAATAGTCGTGGCAATACTCATCGCTATTCTTATTTTCAAATAACAACAAAAAAACTTAACGATCTCACGCAACACTATGTTTGCGTGAGATTTTACATTCCACCAACAAACATTGACATAATGCAAAACGCATTATAGTTTCATGACAGGTACAAAAAACGCACATTCACAAAACAACCCATTTCAAGGAGAAATAAACGCATGAAGAAGGAAAATCTACTCATCTATTCCTCAGGTCTTCCACGTATTGATGAAACTGAATTCGAAGTAGTTGAGCGTAAAGGCATCGGTCATCCCGATACCTTCTGCGACACAATTGCAGAGAAAGTGTCTCAAGCTTATTCCCTGTATTGCCTTAAGCACTACGGAACAATCCTGCGGCACATGGTTGATAAAATCGCTCTCTCGGGAGGGTCGTCAAAGGTTATGTTTGGTGGCGGTGAGATGCAGAAGCCAATCAGACTGTATCTCAACTGCCGATTCACTAGGACGTTCCAGAAAGAATCCATCCCCTACCTCGATATCGTCAAGGAGGTCGTACGTGAACATTTCGGAAATGTACTACCCCTCCTCAATGTTGATGAATGGCTCACAATCATCGACAACACTCATTTTGCACCCGGCCCCGGCGTCGTGTATGACGCTGACGGCTCGACACAAAATGAACGCCAATTCTTCTTCGAAATACCAAAGAAAGAGTTTGGCGTCTTCCATGACAACAGTTTGAGATCAAACGATACATCAACGGCGGTTGGGTATAGCCCGCTCAGCAATACTGAGAAAATAGTGATACTCATCGAGACGACCCTGAACGGTAAAGAATTCAAAAAACTTTACCCGTACGTCGGCACCGACATTAAGGTGATGGCGAGAAGGCTCGGAAAGAAGCTCGATGTCACTGTTTGCATCCCGTTTGTTGCTGCACATACATCGACCAAGGAATTCTATGCTGAGAAACTTGAATTCCTTAAGGAGACCGTGGAGAAACTCATACTATCAAATTACCCAATGTTTGAGGTAAGCGTTTCACTCAATACGAGAGATAATCCGAGTAAGTCAGACTACTACCTCACACTCACTGGAAGCGCAATCGAAAGTGGCGACGAAGGTGTTGTGGGCAGAGGTAACAGGTACAACGGAGTCATACCGTTCACTCGGCGAATGACAATGGAGGCTTGTTGCGGTAAGAATCCCGTCTACCATGTTGGAAAGGTATACACGGCAATATGCGCTCTTGTTTCCAAAGAGATCTTTGATCTCACCGGACTCGAAACATATGTGTACCTCACCTCTCAAATGGGGAGAAGCTTAACGGATCCATGGTCAGCATGTATTGAGGTGTGTGGGGTATTACCCTCGCCGACTCAAAAACAGATGATCGAGGTGATACTCGAGAAGAATCTTGCCAATGCCGGTGAAGTAACCCGCAAGATAGTGAGCGGAGAGCTTAACCTGTATTAATACGAACGCACCCACAATCAGAAATGATCGCGGGTGCTTTTTAATTAGATGCAGTGAAAAAAAATCTATCCTACAGAGACATGCTCTCATCAGGAGCAATGTGTTTTATTGAACTGTCAGGATAATACACAACACAAGGGAGAGCACCCTTACAACACAACGTTGACCCACTTATCATGATCCCCGTTTCTTCAGCAAGACAAATAATTGGCAATGCTTTCTCTTTTGACCACAGCTTAAATCGCTCTTCCTGTTCACCTTTAAAATGACATGCGATTGAATACCCATTCAAAACATCAAACCCAGACATATCGGTTACACCAACCTTATTTTGATCATCGTGGGTATCAATTCTTTTACCAAGAATGATCGCACCCGCACTACCACCATACACAACCCCACCATTATTGTGATAGTCGATAAGTACTTTAGAAAAACCAGATTCCTTGAATTCCTTGATGAGACCCCATGTATTTCCCCCACCTATGTAAATACCACTAAAGGCACTTAAATCAGCATGTGAATATTTTGAAGGATCATCCATCGTTTCAAACGTAACATCCTTTCTATCGTGGAGGTCAACAACACTTCTCATCCAAATATGTGCCGTAGGATAAAGTTTATGCCCACGTAATGCTATTGGTACGTAGAGAAATTTTCCATTTTTAGGTATGGCGTCAAAAAAAAATTTGTCGAGGGAAAAAGACTGCTTTTCGCTGCCTCCCCCCGACAAATATATTCTCTTTTCTATGGTTGTGTTTTGCATGCTTGTATCACCTTACGTATCTCGTAAATATCTGCATTACAAGTATACACCAGGCGATGTAAATATGCCTCAGTAAGTTCACCCCGTGGAGGTGGAAGGTTAAGCTTCTCACTCACCATAAGGTTAACAAACCTATCAATCTCGAGACAAGCTGTTTGCACCGCGTTGTCACGATCAACAACAGGAGTTACAAACTGAGACCAGTAATCGAAGTAGTGTGCCAAAAGGTTATTAACCTCGTAGCCATACCCCTTCTCACTGATTGCTTTCGCAAAACGCCGAAACTGAAGACCTGGGCCCTTGTTCGATGCCTTCACGCCACAGAGTGGCCCGGACCCCAAATTTTTGACACCCATTCTGTATACTTAATCACATAATATACACGCATATGAAAAAACCACGGGTAGCTCCTGACCTCAAGGAGCAAATCATTAACCGTATCAAAATCGATGGTGTCACCGTTGCCCAAGCATCGCTTGATCATGGGGTACACGAGAAAACCATATACAG
>CAIMLU010000028.1 GCA_903842365.1 uncultured bacterium | reverse complement strand
TATAATTTGGCTGATTTTCTTTTTCTGTGCGCCCTGAGGGACTTGAACCCCCGACCTTATCAGTGTAAATGATTTGCTCTACCAACTGAGCTAAGGGCGCATGTTTTCGACCGCGAAGGCAATAGTATACTGAAAGCTTCCTATTTTCAAGAGCTTACTTTTGTTCTATGCTCCTCTTTATGAATCAGACACCCTATGAATTGGTTACAGTTTTATATGAAGATGCCAATATATTGGCTTTAAACAAGCCAGCAGGCCTTGTAATGCACTCAGATGGCCGAACTGAAGAAAAGACACTTACCGAGTGGATTACAGAGAACTATCCACATCTAGCGTCTATTGGAGGTAGTGTTGATCCTGAAGCAGATGAAGAAGTATCTCGGGCGGGTATTGCGCATCGTCTGGACCGCGACACCTCCGGCGTCGTCCTTGTCGCGAAAAATGAAGAGTCATTTGAATACTTACGGTCGCAATTTAATGATCGTAAGGTTCGCAAAGTGTACCGTGGTATTGTGTGGGGAACGATCAAAGACGATATGGGCAACATTAACCGAAAGATTGGTCGTTCAAAAAAACACGGTGTTATTTGGTCTGTCGCAACCGGCGCAAAAGGAACGCTTCGTGATGCTGTTACAAAGTGGCGAGTCCTTAAGCGGGGGAATGGATTCACCTACATGGAATACTACCCAATGACTGGGCGTACCCACCAGATTCGTGTTCACGTAAAATCGATTGGGCATCCACTTGTGTCAGACAAGCTGTACGGTGCTCGTGAAGGTAAAGGGTTAGGTCTTGAACGGACAGCGCTGCACGCTGTTTCAATATCATTTACTCAACCCAATGGAAAAGAGTTAAAGGTAGAAGCTCCATTGCCACCTGATATGGCAGAGGCGGTTAAAATGATGGATGCTGTGTCCTAAAAAGCTTCATTCTTGCTAATGTAATCCCTTTGTGTTAGATTGTCGCGTATCGCTTAAATACATTTTATCTATGGCAACCAGCGTAAAAATCAGTCCAATAGACACCGAAGCCCGCAAGAAACTCAATATTCGTGCAGGAGACAGCATCCGTGTCTGGCAGAAAATCAAGGAAGGGGAAAAGTCTCGTCTTCAAGCATTTGAAGGACTTGTTCTCTCGGTAAAGCACGGCACAGAAGCTGGCGCTACTTTCACTGTCCGCAAGGTCATTGACGGTGTTGGGGTAGAACGTACATTCCCACTTTACTCACCAAGCATCGATTCAGTAGAATTCATCCGTCGTTCAAAGGTTCGTCGCGCAAAGCTTTACTTCATCCGTGACAAAGCGTCAAAGGAAATCAAGCGTCAGATGAGCAAGGTTCGTGCATCAAAGGAGCCTTCAGAGACAATCGTTGCAGAAGCCCCAAAGGCAGAAGCAAAGAAATAAGCAAAGTTTAGAGCAAATCACCCGAAAGGGTGGTTTTTTCTTTGTGGGTATTGAAAAAAAACAGTCTTTCGGCTATGATGACATCCGTTGGTCAATATATGCGCAGGTGGTGGAATGGTATACACGTACGCTTGAGGTGCGTATGCCTTACGGCTTGGAGGTTCAAGTCCTCTCCTGCGCACAGCACAACAACACAGGAAACCGTTCATGATGAGATTCATCATGAACGGTTTTTGTTATGTCTGGGAAATGAGTGATATGATTGTTTTATGTATAAAGAATCTTCTGCGCAAGATTTTAGGAAAAAGTTTGGTTTGCCAAACGATTATGTTATCGATGGTTTTATATCCTATGGTGCTTGGAATAGAAATAAACATCTTTGTAACATTAAAGAATCTGTGTCGCGTTCCTGCAGCGCTTCATCTGTTGAATGGAAAACTTTAACTGGTTTCCTTGGTTTTGTTGATGAATTTACTGTAGGTAGTAAGAGATATTGGTTTACCGTCCAGTATGGAGGTGCGCTCTTATCAGAGCTTACTCATTTAGCGTGCCTGTTTGGTTCAAAGAAAAATATTCACATTGGAAGTTGTGGAGGCTTGAAGGAATCTCTTGCTGATACATCAGTCATCATTCCTTCGTGGACTTTTGGTAATGAAAGTGTGACGAGGATATATGGGAGAAATATTATAGATAATAAACACTCTTCTCACACAGGACTTTCGCAGGAACTTTATTCTTTATTAGTTGGTAAATGCAACCTTAACCAAGGACCCCTTTTCACTAATCAAGGAATGATGGGTGAGACGCAGGATGATATTCTTTCTTGGTCAAGGGCTGGTTATTCAGGGGTTGAAATGGAAACGTCTACTTTATTTGCAGTTTCGAACTATTTTAAAGTTCCTGCCGCTGCCCTCGTATACATATCGAATAATCAAATAAAAGGTCAGTTGACTGGTGATGGTTCACATATGGTTCAGAAAAAAGACCGTGAAAAGATAAAAGAACTTTTATACGATACTGCTATTCATGTTATTTTAAAATAAATGTATGCTCTATACTCGAAAAGGGGACAAAGGACAAACGGGAACATTTCGTTGTGATCAACGAATTTCAAAAAGTTCTGCTATCGCAGAGGCTTTAGGTTCACTTGATGAAATTAATTCATTCTTGGGATTAATAAAAATTCATCCAAAAGCAATCGAATATACGCTTCATGACGCACCATTATCGTCGCTTGTTCATAGTATTCAAGAAACGTTGTTTATTATTCAGGCAGAGCTCGCAGGGGCGGATAAACATGTGTCTACAGAGAAAGTCGTCGCACTTGAATCATTGGTCGACTCGATTGAAAAAGAATTACCACCAATCACAACTTTTTTTATATCGGGTGGGACCGAACTTGCTGTGTTGTGTGATATTTCGCGTACGATTGCACGTAGAGCAGAACGTAGGGTGGTTGCTGTTTTTGATGAAAATAGTGAGATGGTAGGTAGCCAATCGCTTGCGTATTTGAATCGTCTTTCAAGTCTCCTCTATGCATTCGCTAGACTTTCTAACCATAAATCTGGTATAAAGGAGGCTGCCCCAGAATACAGGTAGGGGTGATGGTCTATATGGTGCCTATAGTTTAGTGGTAAAACTCCGGTTTGTGGATCCGGCGTCGAGAGTTCAATTCTCTCTAGGCACCCCATTGACAGCACGTGATTTGTATGACCTAGTAGGTTCATTCTGGTCCGTGACTGGTTAGCTTACAAACAAAGAAGATATGGGATTTATCCCATATCTTCTTTGTTTGTGCCTATTATTCCTGTACCGTGATTTTCTTATCCTTCAAAGTGATCTTGTTTTTAAGGTTTTCTAACAACTCTCGTTTCTCATAAATTGTCCCTTCTCGTAGTAGGTACTTTGCGTAGGTTCGAATATCAATTTCAGGCATCGCATCTTTATCCTTGATTCCCATCACGCTTGCTCTTAGTTTGTTGTGCTTCGATATTTCTCGTTTGATGATTTCTTTCGCGCCTATTTCATCCAGACTAATCTGATCAATAATTCCAGACAGTTGTTCAATCAACTGGTCTTCATTAATGTACGGATTTTTACAGTTGGCATCCTTATGTTTCGTACAGCTGTAATACACATACGTCCTGTCTAC
>CAIMLU010000027.1 GCA_903842365.1 uncultured bacterium | reverse complement strand
CGCGGCTCATTTTATGCAATATACTTTTAAATTTTTTCTACATCCTGAACGATATCAGATTCATTACGCTTCATTTTCTCTGGATTTTGGTACACCCATATGTGGGCGTGCGGGACTTCTTCTCCAATTATTTTTGAAAATACCTCATCTGTATTCCATGCTTTCTTGATACTGAGTGCTACTTTTTGTGCGACTTCGAAATAGGCACCTGCGTTTGGGACATCCCAAACCCAACGATAGTGTTTTTTGGGAATAATGAGTGTGTGGCCTGGGGAAAGGGGACGAATATCGAGAAAAGCAAGAAAAGAATCATCCTCATATACTTTATGTGCGGGTATCTCACCATTCACGATTTTACAAAAAATACAGGTATCCATGGGGTCTATTTTACCATGGTATGATGGTTCCTAACTATGGGTCGAATTAAAACAAAGGCGTCAATCACGACGGAAAAGGCTGATACTATCCATCCTGGAAATGAGTTTTTAGCGCACCTCCTCTTTCATCGGGGTATCACTAATACTTCTGATGCACATGATTTTCTCGATCCTGATTACACCAAACACACGTATAATCCTTTTTTGATGAAGGGGATGAAGGATGCGGTGGCACGTATCAAGAAAGCTGTCGAAAATAAAGAACAGATATGTGTCTGGGCCGATTACGATGCTGACGGTATTCCGGGCGCTGTTGTGTTTTCGGATTTTCTTAAAAAAATCGGACATGAAAACTATTTTGTCTATATCCCAGATAGGCACTATGAAGGGTTTGGGCTGAATAAAAAAGGTATTAAAGAATGTGTAGAGAAAGGCGCGAGACTCGTTATAACAATTGATTGTGGTATCGCAGATATTGATGAAGTGTCATACGCACGTACCATGGGTATTGATGTAGTGATAACGGATCACCATGAACCGCACGATATATTGCCTGATGCGGTTGCCATCGTTGACCACAAACAACCTGGCTGTGATTACCCATTCAAAGAGTTGTGTGGTGCTGCTGTTATTTGGAAGGTGGTTTGTGCATACCTGTCGCTTTACCGAGACAATCACGATGTTGTGGAAGGGTGGGAGAAGTGGCTTCTTGATATGGTTGGTATTTCGACGCTCTCGGACATGGTTCCTCTCATTGGTGAAAACAGGGTGTTGGCTCGATATGGTTTATTTGTCATACGAAAAAGCCCTCGCCCAGGACTTCGTGCCCTGTGTGCTGAAACAAACATTGATCAACGAACCGTAACCGAAGACGATATTGGATTTTCAATTACACCACGCATCAATGCGGCATCACGTATGGGTGTTCCTATGGATGCCTTTCTTCTCCTTTCTGCAACCACTGATGCTGAGGCGATACTTCTTTCAAAGCGTTTAGAGAGGGTTAATAAGGAACGCAAAACTGCAGTAGCAACTCTCTCAAAAGAAGCACGAAAGAAAATAAAGGAAAGAAGTAACGATTCAGTGATTGTTATGGGGGATATGTCATGGAGACCATCACTCCTCGGCCTTGTCGCAAACAAGCTTGCCTCTGAATTTAAAAAACCCGCATTTTTGTGGGGTGTTGATGGCGATGGTGTTATCAAGGGCTCGTGTCGAGGTGGTGGTGGCAAGAGCGTTCTTGAGGTCATGAAAGGTGCAAAAGAGGGTAGTTTTCTGGCGTTTGGTGGACATAAAGCGTCTGGTGGATTTGAAGTGTCGTTTGATGCAATCCATTCACTTGCCGAAGCGCTTCATCTTTCAGGTCTCACTGTTTTAGGAAATGGAACAAATGATGAATGTATGGCAGATATGTCTCTTTCGCTTACTGATGTGCATAAAAAAACAGTCGAATTACTTTCAAAAATGTCTCCATTTGGGGTGGGGAATGCTCGACCAGTATTTGTTTTTGAAAATGTTGTACCAGCTGTAGTTGCAAAGTTTGGTAAAGAAAGTAACCATCTCAAAATTTCGTTTAGACACGAGACAGGGAGGGTTGTTGATGCCATTGCGTTTTTTGTCGATGATTTAAATTTGAAAGCAACCCCTTTTGCAGGGAAGCTGATGCACTTGGTGGGAACAATTGAAGAATCATCATTTATGGGTCGCCGTGAAATTCGTATTAGGATTATTGATGTGTTGGAGGTGTAGTGCTTATTACTCTTGATAGAGTGTGTGTTTGGGTATAGTTTTACAATTAAGATTGATCTTTAAAAGGTGGTAAAGGTGTTAGGCGTGTGTCGGTGAGGCGCAAAATACAGCCGATTAAGGCTAATTGCCTGTATTTTGCGCCTCACCACGTGCCTCTGTATTCGATCCTATTTTTCCAGTCTTCTTTTGAGGATGTGAAAAAAAAGATAATACAGCGCCTCGTGTCACAGACGCGTATCACTTTATGCAAACTATTATAATCGGTAAGCTCTCGTCTCTATCGTTTCGTTCATTGAGAAAAATTCTTAGGGGACGTCAAAAAAACACACAGGAAAATTCATTGAAGATTGAGCCGACTCTAGGGGGAATTTTCAAAGCAATCTCTCCCAAACAATCTGTTGTGCCTTGGGAAAGTCCAGATGATCTTGTTGATGAAGCATGGCAGAAGGCATTGGCACCATGGGTTGAGTTCTACAAAAAGTACTTCAACCTTGATCTCAAGATGACCAAGATAAAGATTCCAGATCACACCGAAGGCTTCGATCGTCTCATTATTATTGCGAAAGGTATCTCCATCAATCAAGTCTACGAAACAATGCAAGCAAGTTTTCCCTCGTGGAAATGGTGTGTTTCTGAACTTGAAGAAGAGATACAGGTGTCACAGCGGGGAGAAGTAAAAAAGACGTACGCAATTTGGGCTCGTGATATTGAGGGAATCGATAAAGATCTTAAACACATCTCAGCTGAAAAAGTTGAGCGTCCGATGGATACTGAAAATCTTCTCGAGAGACTCATTCACGGTTTCAAGTATTGGGCAGAGACTGGTACGCATTTGGATAGTGGTACGTATACCTTGTGTGCATCTTCTCGATACATTTGTGGTGATGTTCCTCGTGTGCGTCTTATTGGCGTGAGCGATGTTGGAGTAGGTAAGTGCAGTCCAACACATTATGTTGGTGGTATTGGTGTTCGTCGAGTAGTTCGGTAGTCCTTTTTCTGTTTTGTGTCATTCAGCCCCTTAAACCTTTCCAAAGGTTTAAGGGGCTTTTATCATTATATGGAGCCACAGAATATTGCTTGACAATACAGCTATAAATGGTGTATAATGTGTCGGTAAAGTTCGATCTTTGAAAGGAACGAAAGTTCATGGAATAGACATCCATGAGACGCGAAACACAGTTTGTTACCACATTTAATTGTCTGTGTTTCGCGTCTCATCGCTCGCCTCTGTATTGACCCTGTTTTTCTACCCCTCATCGGAGGACGTGGAAAAATACACAATGCTTTGTCTCGCGTGAAAGGTGCGTCTCTAACCGTGAAAACAATTACAACTGCTCAGACAGCTGCTCTCATTGCTCTCTTTGCTGAAAAGCTTCCGCTTGGAATGTCTAAAGAAAGGGCTCAGGAGTTTCTCGGTAATCCGAGTCGGTTCGAAAAGGAGATTGAAAAGATTTTCCTCGAACCGGCTCCGGTTTCGGCGGGCGACCTCAATAAAGTCATCACTAGTTGGACGGATTTCTATCAGAAATTCTTTGGTATCGACCTCGACATGGCTGGGGTGAAAATCCCGGCCAAGGTCGAAGGCTTCGACCGTCTCATCGTGGTTCCGCAAGGGATTACACCCGACCAGGTTTGGGAAGTGTGCGAAAAGCAGTTCAACTGCTACAAGTGCACTGATTCAAACCTCGGGGAGGCGGTCACTAAAAATGACCGCAATCCGAACGATGGAACCTACGCCATTTGGATTCGTGACGTGGTCGAAGCCGACGAAGAGATGAAGAATCCCTCGGCCAAAACCCTCGAGAAACAGGGCGTGAAGGGTATCACTCTTCTTGAACGCCTCCTTATTGAAATCAAGTACTTTTCGGAAACGAACGGTCACTTGGATTTGGAGAACGTCACGCTTTGTTCAGGTTCGCGTGATTCGGGCGGTTTCGTCCCGGTCGTGGATTGGGACGGCGACGAGCTCAGGGTGGGCTGGTACGACGTTGAGTACTCGGATTCCCACCTTCGTTTCCGCGTAGTAGTTTCCCTTTAAACTTCT
>CAIMLU010000026.1 GCA_903842365.1 uncultured bacterium | reverse complement strand
CCGGATATGGAACGACTACTACAACAATCTTGAGCATTGTGGTTTACGTGGAAAAACCCCGATGGAAATGTTAGGTTTATTTGAACTAGAGAAAGTGTCAAAAGAGGTTAGTTAAAACAGCTCCTTGTGTTGAAAAAGAACAGTACCTTTTCGGATAATTGGTGTTACAATAGATCAGTTAGCGGATCTTTACTATTCATTTAATATATTCATAGGAGGTATGACCACATTGCTACGCGCCGTGAAAAAAATCCCCCTTTTAGGGCTTTTTGCGTTTTTATTTCTGATACCAATGGTGTCAGTTGTTTATGGACAGGCGACTGCTTCAAATACAGAGGCCGAAACAACGAGCTGTTCCGATTTTTACTCATTCAATAGTGTTAAAATTCACCTTGAGAATTCTCGGGGCACTGTCACTGCGGGGTCCAGTTTTCCTGTACGTGTCAGCCTCACTAATGAGAATGATTACCCTATCGTAAGCGGATCGTTGTACATAAAGGCATACAAGAAACCAACAACAACTTCTGCTTTTTTGGGTACTGATAATGGTGATATTGTCGATGCTTTTTATGGCCTCACAAACATATCAATTCCAGCAAAAGGCTCTATTTCAAAGGATTTTACATGGAAAGTTCCCGTTGGTGCTGTATCCGGCACATACCGACTCAGTCCATTTTTTCTCGTATCAAACCAGTTTGATGTAACCGGTCTTTCGTATAGTGATGATGTTCATGGTGCACCTCTTGATGTATCTGTCATTGGCGAGGCAACCGGTTCAGTCTATTTTGACCGTCAATCTGTTGTTGTAGATGGTCAGAAGTACCGCTTTGCTGCACTTCCTCTCGAAGTAAGTTCAGCGGGCCCTGTAAAAATATCAGTAGCATTGGTTAATGATACTGATGAATTAAAGACCGTTCCAACCTCCGCTCGTATCTATAGGTGGTCATCAAACACAACCAAGAACTATATAAGTGACATAGTTCACCCTGTCGTCATCGCTCCCCGATCACGCACAACCATTGAATTCGCTCTTACCGAGCAAGTTTCAGTTCCTTTTGTCGAATTTTCTGCAACCGATGGTCTGTCAAAAACAATGATGGGTATTCGTTTTGTAAGAAAAGGCGTTTCCTACCCACGTTTCAATTTCCTCGGTCTCAAGCCTTCTGCTGATGGAACCTCAAACCAGGTGTTCGCTTGTTTCCACGGCGCAGGAAACAATTTGTATGTTGCAAATGGTGGCAAGGTTGTCATTTCTGCAACAGATAGTGATGGTAAGGTTCTTGGAACAAAGACGTACCAAGGAGAGGTTTCGGGTGCAACAGTAGCTCTTGCTTTTGATGCTGCTCTAGCACAAAAAACTGACAAAATTATAGTACGTGCGGATTCGTTCCAAAATGGAAAAATAGCGGACAGTGCGACAGTTACATATAGGTGTGGACTCGATATACCATGTACTGTTTCTAGTGAAGCAGAAACATCTACACGTTCCGAGACGGTGTTTATTCTTCTTGCGGCCTTTGTCGGTATTGCGATTATCACAGCAATGTTTCTTGTTATGAAAAAGAAAAAAATAAATCCTATCAGCCTTGCTGTCGTGCTTGCTTTGTCTGTCGGCATCTTTGCCTCAGCGCATAGTGCGTATGCAGCATGTTACATGTCGCGAACAGATGGTCCGATAGTTGATCCAAGCGAAGGTTTTTCCTGTAGATGTACTGTTAATACAATGTGGGTCAGTAGCGGCAATGGTACTGGGCACACGGAGTATACCGGCTCATGTTCCGAGACCGTTCTCCCTACATCAGATTTTTGTTCAAATATTCCGGGTATGCAGACATCGGTTCCTGGAGGTTATGACCATGTTGGCGGTTTGAATGGTACTTGTACTCCACATGATTATTGTCCAAATATAGACGGTATGCAGCTGACGGTTGCGCCATACGTTCTCCGAAATGGACTATGTTCTATTGATTCATCGACAGATTCTGCACAGAAAACGGTTGCATGGAGTGGTAGTAATATTGGTAACGGGGCGAGGATCCAAGAGGTTGTTAAGCAAACCCTCTCCGCAATACGCGCAAATAGGGCAGGGGCTAATTGTGATGGTGCGGGTGGTGGATGTTATCTAGCCTTTCTTGGTGCTATGAGCCTCTCTTTGTACTATGGTGCTGAAGTCGTAGATGCACATGGGCATAGGGTTGATGAATCGACTATTCTTAAGGCTGGTGATGAACTTACTGTTCGAATCCTTTCTCGTAAAAACGACCAAATTAATTGGTCGGTTGTCGGTGGCGTCGTTGGAACACCGTACGGTTATTGGTCAGATATGTATAGTGGTACACCATCAGAGAGCGATCTTATGACTACTGTGGATAGAGGAGGTGTTCCTTATTGGAAGTTCTACACACCTGTCACTGTAGACCCTCCAGCTGTAACTATTGAGCAAACAGGAACAGCGGGTGTAAGTCGGGGTGCTTCTCCATGGACATTTACCGTCACCTCACCAGGTACTGTTATTTTCAAGGTTAATTTCGGTGGTACAAAAGCTTCGACGGGAATAGTATCAAATGGTTCGAGTGGACCCGTTTCATCTAGTGCATTAGATATTCCTGCACGATCAATCACCTTTAATTACGTTGTAGGTGGTGTTGAAAATCGCGCTCCAGACAAGCCAACTATTTCCGGGCCAACAACACTGAGTGCTGGTTCAGCTGGAACGTACACGATAAAAGGCACTGATCCAGATAGTGATCAGGTGTACTATGATGTTTCTTTCCTCGGTGCTTCTCCTTCCGGCGCAACACGTTTACCTGGTAGTGGGTTGGTCAATTCAGGGACAAGCCAAACTATTGATAAATCATGGCTTACTCAAGGCTCTAAAACAGTATGGGCACGAACCGTTGATTCAAAAGGGGTTGAATCAGATTGGACCTCATACGATGTGTCGGTCACAGAATCATTCGCCTTAACCACAACTGTTAGTGGATCAGGATCTATTGCAAGTACTCCCGCGGGAATTGATTGTGGATCGACTTGTGCAGCAACATTCGCAAGTGGTGCACAGGTTACCCTTACCGCAACTGCCTCGGGAGCTGCAACCTTTACTGGTTGGAGTGGTGATTGTTCAAGTGCAACAGGGAACACCTGTACCGTGCGTATGGATAGGGCGCGTACAACAATCGCTTCATTTACAGGTACGATATGTACCGACCCATCTGCCTCAAACCACAACGGCACTCTCCCTTGTATCTATAAAAAGACTCTCACGCTTTCATCTACCTCATGTGGAGGAAGTCCATTTGTTGGTGGTGGACAATATAACGTTGGAAGTGCAGCGTCCTTCCAAATTACCCCCGCACAAGGATATGGTTTCGTTGATTGGAAAAACAAAGCAACAGGGGCACAAGTCTCGACAGATACAACTGGATCAATCGTTATGAATGTTGATACAGAATTAGTGGCAAGTTGTACGGTTCCTCCAACTGTCTGTCCTGTGGGCACTACCCCCGGCACCCCATGTACATCACCCGCAAACAACTGTGGTACCACAAACTCGGGAACATACGGAGCCGATTGTTCATGTGGTGCTACACGACCTGCTAATGAGACAGAGCCGTGCGGACCTGGTCCACGTACACCCACTGGTGACCCTACTTGCCCTCAAGGTGAAAACTGTCCTGCTCCTAGGGTTTGTGAAGACGGAACAGAACTTGACTCAAGCAACATATGCCGTCCAAAATTTAATCTTACTTGTCAGCCAGCTGAAGCTGAACTTCAGATTATAAAAGGATTCAGTGCTGCATCAAGACCTGTAAAAGTTGATGTTGGTGCAATTAAAGATCAGCAGCTCACTTTTTCTGCAAAATTATGGTCAAACATTGATGGGTATATTACTGACAGTGCTGTAAAGTATATATGGAATGGTGTTGTAACATCATCGATTACACTTCCACTATCAGGTACAACATCAGTATTTCCTCAACCTGAAGTGTCTCTTAAGGTAACTCGACCTCTCTCAGATACACCAGATTACCGACTTGTTGTTGGTGCGATAAATGAATATGGTATTTATCATGAATGCCCGGTGCCAACTGTACACCTTAAAAAAAGTACAAATGGTGTGATAATTAAAGAACACTAAATTAAATAAACAAAAAACACTCCCCTGGGTGATCTGTACCCCAAATCCCGTACAGGTAAAAACCAGCTAGATGGAGAGAAGAAGATGATTTCGGTACTCAACCGGAGTCATCTTTTTTCTGTGCCACTGCGGTCTTTCTTCGTTAAAGTAGTGTATCACGCGATCTACTT
>CAIMLU010000025.1 GCA_903842365.1 uncultured bacterium | reverse complement strand
AGAACAGTTTGCTGTTTTGGCCAAGGAAACGTACAATCACCATATCAGAATGAGTGTCTAATAAATGGGGTCCAGTACAACTCAGCAAACATAATAGTTTGTGTCCGGCCTGAGTAACGATAAAATATCTCTCCATTTTTAATCTCCTGATCGCGACCCTCGTCTTTTTTTTGCAATGATTGGTTTATGTTTTGATTCATGTACATAAAAAACACCAAAATGCTTACCATTTATCTGAAATAATTCTTGTTCCCATTGAATATCTGGTGAAAAAATATCCAATAAATAACCAGTAATTTTTTCAGGATCAATCTTCTCAAATTGTTTAACCGATGAATCTGAAAGACCAACAAGTTTCCTAGGGCTATTTGTAACACCAAAAATAAGATAACCACCAATACAATTAGAAAAAGCTGCAAAATCCCTAAAATATTCAGCTAGGCCAGCTAAATTAAACTGTTCTTTAAACTCTAAATCCCGACTCTCACGATGATAAAGAGATTTATCATCTTTAAGTTTCAAAAGCGCCTCAATCTTTTCTTTAGATATTTTTGTCATAAAAATTAACTCAAATTATCCAATTCCTCACAAAGAGCGTACGGATTATCCTTCAAATTGATATGGTGAAGCGAGCCCGACTTCCCCGCTTTCTTTAGAGCAAGCAACTCATGGACCATTGGAGAATCGTCAAACCATATGAAGTCCTCGGTCATATCAATTGCGTCAGTTTTTAGAATATCCCAATTGGTTGGTTTGATGCGTGAAATGAATTTAAAAGCGTATTCATCCAGTTTCTTCATTCTTAGATACTCTTCTGCAGTTTTTGCATCACCCTTGCAGTGTGTGGTGAGCCAATAGCATTCATGGGCACCGGTGACATATTCAAGGAATTCATATAAACACCGAGCAGATGTGCCGTCTGGATTAAGGAGAGTTCCATCAATATCGAGGTAGATTTTCATATACGAAGGCTTGTTTAATGACCTTTATAGTATAACTCTTTGTGGGTAAATAGGTTGGAAAAAACCGCCCTAACTAGGACGGTTTTTTCACTGTCTGAGCACATGACCCCTCTTGGTCCATCGATACTTTAACTAGACTGCTGCCGGACTTGGAATCGAACCAAGATAACAAGCTTCAAAGGCTCGTGTCCTACCTTTAGACGATCCGGCAATGTGTGGGCGCGCGATGATACCCCATCGCGCGCCCTCTAGCATACCAATTTTTCTAACTAAATAAAGGGATGAAGGTTTTTCATTCTTTTACAAGCGCAAGAATCGCAATCTCAAGAGGTACCGCAGGAATGACGCTTCGCCCAATTTCTGAGTACGCACCAAGAAGGGCTGAAAGCGTTCCTGATGTTATAACTGCCTCGGTATCTTTTGCCAATACATCTATAGCTTTCCTATCATCAACCGACATACCAACAACTGTTTTCTTCCACACTTCGGGGGCAATGCGTGCATATAAAACACTTCGAGTGCGTTCAATAACCAATTCAGTAAAGAGGCGCATGTCGGCGTTTGATTTCTCGACATCACGAATGACGCCCAATGCATGAGCAGCGTTTCTATGTGCAATTGCAACAACGAAGTCATGAACAAGGGTGCGCCTCGGTGCGCCTGTCACACGTTCCACATCAGCCGAAGTAATCGATTTACCAGGGATTGCAGATATAACCTTCTGAAGCACACCGTACGCATCACGAAATGACCCATCAGCAACAAGGGCGATGAGTTCAGATGCGCCTAAATCAAGAATAATCCCTTCCTTTTCAGCAGAGCGTACAACAACCTCACGAATCACTGATACTCCTGGTTTTTTAAAAATGAATGTCTGACAACGCGACACAATCGTTTCTGGTAATTTATCAGGATCAGTTGTAGCGAGAATAAATATGACGTGTGAGGGCGGTTCTTCAAGTGTTTTCAAAAGCGCATTAAAGGCTTCTTTGGTGAGCATGTGCACCTCATCGATAATATAGGCCTTACGCTTTGAATGCATTGGTAAGACCGACACTGCATCACGGAGCGCACGCACATCATCAATACCACGGTTTGATGCAGCGTCTATTTCATACACATCATCATCATGAACATCTAATTCACGACAAAAAATACGTGCTATTGAGGTTTTGCCTGTACCACGTGATCCAGCAAAAAGGTACGCATGAGAAACTGATTTCTTTGCGAGCGCACCCGTAAGTGCAGTGACAACATCTTCCTGACCAATAACGTCTTTGAATGATTGGGGGCGGTATTTCCTGTAGAGTGCTTCATTTGACATGCAGGCAGTATAGCGCGACTAAAGAGACATAACAAAAGCATCCCTCTATCCTACTATTTTATTAGGAAAAATAAGGAAAGCGCGCACTACCTTAGTGGGTGTAGGGTGAGGGACCAAGGTTTATAATACTCGGATTTTCGCACAAATAAGACAGGCCCACGCAATGAACGCTCTGTCTTAATAAATTCTCATTTCTTCTTTAAAGCATTTTTTAAAAAAGAAATACGGTGGATTGCCACCACTCCTTTATCAGCTATCGCCTGCATATGGGCCGAAGTACCGTAGCCTTTGTGCGTCTCAAAGCCATATCCAGGAAATTCACCACCGTACACATCCATCCTTTGATCACGATACACCTTTGCAATAATAGACGCAGCGGAAATAACCGGAACAAGATCATCTCCTTTTATGGTTGTTTTTTGATGCACGTATTCTTTTGGTGCAGACAAGCTGCCATCGAGTTCAACATACACACTGTTCGGATCAAGATTTAGTTTCAGCAATGTTTCAGCAACACATTCACGTATCGCAGGGGCGATACCATTCGCATCAATCCAATCTGCGGATCGTTCAGCGAGTGAAAAAGCACAAGAACCATCCAAAGCAAGCGCTCGCAGTTTTATATCCCACCCTTCCCTCTTTTTTGCAGATAGTTTTTTTGAATCACGTATACCGAGCAACTGTGCATAATCAAAATGACCGAGCGCAGCAAAAGCACATACAACAACGGGGCCAGCAACAGGACCGCGTCCCACTTCATCTATTCCGACAATAATAGCTTTGTTATTGGTCATCAACCTGTGTGGCACACTGTTTGTAGGAACCCCACTCAAACGAACAATGGCATGAATCACTCGATAATTCTTTTACCGCACCAAATGTGTATGTAACACCATCTGATTTGTATGAATAAAACTGACCTCCATCGCAGACATCACCTGACACGCGAGCGTTTGCGCCTGGATCAATGGGAACCCGAGCAACGAGACCAAGTTCACGGAGAATGCCGAGAGGGTGACATGACGATCTGTTTTCGTTACGTACCCAACAAAGACTGTCGCTTCGCGCAGAACCAACAGGATATATACCGTACTGAGTGTAATAGAGATTAAGAGCCTTACGCACTATGTTTACATCGGCAGCACGACGTTCATCACGACGCTCAGCAACAGCCTGCTTAATATTTGTAACAGAAATACCCGCAACAAGACTTACAACACCCACAATTATAGCAAGTTCAACAATAGTGAAACTTACATTAAAAATGGTTCTCTTGGTAGTAGTTTTTTTGATAGACATAGGAACATTAGAATGACTCCCGACATTTTACCACGCAAATAAAATATACACATTTGCAAACCAGATAGCATCCTATCCGAAATAATATTCGACTGTAGAATAATCCACTAACCATCTGCTATAATTCACGCAATGTCACGATTCAACCACCTTCACGCCCACAGCCACTATTCCCTCCTATCTGCCCTCCCCAAAGTCCCAGACCTAGTACATGCAGCAAAGGATGGTGGTTTTGAAGCACTTGCGCTTACCGATAACGGAAGCATGTATGGCACTATTGAGTTTTTTAAAGAGTGCAAAAAGGCTGGAATAAAACCTATTGTTGGTGTTGATGCATACATGGCACCACGTACTCGTCACGACAAGCAATCTGGTATTGATTCGAGGCGCGCACGACTCATTATCCTTGTAAAAAATGCAAAAGGATACAAAAACCTCATGGATTTGGTGACGCTTTCAAATACCGAGGGTTTCTATTATAAACCTCGTATCGACCGTGAAATTCTCGAAAAATATCGCGAAGGTTTGATTGTAATCATACCCGCAATGTCCTCCGAGCTCTCTATTCCAGTTCAGGTCAACGACAAACCAAAATCAGAAAGCATCGTCGCGTGGTACAAAGAACAATTTGGAGATGATTTTTACATTGAAATAACTCATCATGACGACATTGATAGTCATGAAGAAATGATGCGCCGAACAATCGACCTTGCCCGCCGAACAAATACCCAAATCGTTGCAGGCCAGGAAGTGTATTACCTCAAACCAGAAGATAAACTTGCACAGAGAACACTTATGCTTATTTCGTCTACGGGCGAAGCGGTTGATAGAAGCCAGCTCGAGGATGATGGCGACTTTTCTTTTATTTCAAAAGAAACGGCTGAAACACTCTTTCGCGAAACACCAGACGCACTTGAAAATTGTGGAAAAATCGTCGACAAAATTACCCTTGATATTGAACTTGGAAAATGGGTATTCCCTGCTTTTACTATTGAGAGCGGAGCAACACCTGACGAAGAGTTAAGACGTGTCGTTTATGAAGGATTCGAGCGTCGAAACATAGAAAAGGTACCCAAGCTTATTGAACGTGTTGATTATGAATTGACCGTTATCAAGAACAAAGGGTATTCGCCATACTTCCTCATCGTAGCCGACCTTCTCAAGTACGCACGGTCACATGGCATCCTTTCAAACATCCGTGGTTCGGTTTCAGGTTCCATGGTGACGTACCTTGCGGGTATTACGAATATTGATCCTATTGAGTACGAAATTCCGTTCGAGCGATTCTTGAATCCCGATCGTCCATCAGCACCCGATATTGATATGGACTTTGCCGATAATCGCCGAGATGAAATGGTAGAGTATGCACGTATTAAATACGGCCGTGACAAAGTCGCCCAGATTGGAACATTCGGTACGATGGCTGCGCGTGGATCTGTCCGCGATGTTACCCGTGCTCTCGGTTACCCAATTGACCTTGGTGACAGAATTGCAAAACTCATCCCCATGGGCTCACAAGGTTTCACCATGACGATCGACCATGCACTTGAAACCGTCGCAGAGTTGAAAGAGCTTCACGACAAGGACAAAGATGTGGCGCGTGTTATTGCAATGGCAAAAAAAATCGAAGGGTGTGCACGACACATTTCGATTCACGCTGCAGGTGTGGTTATTTCCCCTACCGAACTCACTGATTTCAGTCCACTTCAATTTGACCCAAAAGGAGAAAAGAAAATCATTAGTCAATATGATATGTACTCTATTGAAGAGGCAGGACTCCTCAAGTTTGACTTTCTCGGACTCAAAAATCTCTCTATTATTGCAGATGCACTTACGGCAATAGAAAAAAACCACGGAGTGACACTTACTGTTGATACTATTCCAATTGATGATAAACACACGTTTGAAATGCTCGCACGTGGCGAAACCTCAGACTTATTCCAATTAAACGGTGAAGGTATGACAAAATACCTCAAAGAACTTCGTCCATCAACAATCCACGACATCAACGCAATGGTAGCGCTCTATCGTCCAGGACCAATTCAATTCATCCCTGAATATATTGCTCGTAAACACGACAGATCGCTCATTAAATACTTAGACCCTGCGCTTGAACCCATCCTCGATAAAACGTATGGAATCCTTGTGTATCAAGACGACTTGCTTATGATGGCACATAAACTTGCGGGATATTCCTGGGGCGAAGTCGACAAGTTTCGTAAAGCGGTCGGTAAGAAAATTCCCGAAGAAATGGCAGCACAGAAGGAAAAATTCATTGCTGGTTGTGTTAAATATAGTGGCTGGGGTGATAAAAAAGCGCGACAAGTCTGGACATGGATCGAACCATTTGCATCGTACGGTTTCAACAAAGCCCATTCAGTATCATACGGAAAGGTTGCATACATTACCGCATATCTCAAAGCAAACTATCCTGGTGAATACATGTCAGCAATCCTCACCCACGAAGCTGGTGATTTGGATAAAGTTTCAGAATCAATCGCAGAATGTAGGCGCCTCGGCATCGAAGTGCTTCCCCCATCAATCAATTACAGTGATGGTGGATTTACACTCATTAAACTTGGTGGAGGTAAACAACAAATTAGATTTGGACTCCACTCAGTTAAAAACTTTGGTGAAGGTATTGCTGGGGTCATCATCGAAGAACGTAAACGTGGCGGACTATTTATTGCCATCACTGATTTTCTTGAACGCATTCGCGATCGTAACCTCAACAAAAAATCACTCGAGGCACTTATCAAGGCAGGTGCACTCGATGAACTCATTACACCTGATGTGCCAAACGGTCGTGCGGGATTTTTAGGCAATCTTGATACCCTACTTGAATTCAACAAGGAGTCGTCGAAAACTGAAGGTCAGGACTCACTCTTTGGACTTATGGGACCATCATCAGTTTCAAAGATTACTTTTAAACACGTTCCACCAATGAGAGAGAGTGATAAACTTATGTGGGAAAAGGAACTCCTTGGCCTCTACGTTTCGGGTCACCCACTTGATAAATATAAAGCAATTATTGAGGCCCGTGGAATCACTGTTCGAAAAATACGAGAACAGGCAGCAATTGAAAAAGAAAAAACTGGAAAAGTAGCCGAGAAAAGTATTGTTGTTGCTGGAATCATTGAAGACGTTCGAATCATTATGACAAAGAAAAATGATCCAATGTGTTTTATGAAATTTGCAGACCTCACAGGATCAATAGACGTTGTCGTATTTCCAAAAACATTCGCTCTCCAAAAAACACACCTCATCAAAGATACGTGTCTCGCCATCAAGGGAAAAGTATCGGAACGCAACGATGAATTATCAGTTGCACTCGATGGAATGAAGGTTCTTGCGTAAAACCAATTGCACCACACTATCGTACACGCGTGACAGTGTGGTGTTTTGTTTATAACTCAATTGACCTATCAAGAGAGACTGATTACCATTACAAACGAAGGTCTAATCAGGGTTGAATCTCCCTGACGGATCTATAAAAACAAAAGATTCCAAGCAGAACAACAAGTGAAGGTCGTTCCCTGTCGGAGTTAGGTGAGCACACCTATCGACGGTGCAGTCTCACTCTTGATATCGAGACGCTAGGGTAATAACTATCGTCGAAACAGGCTAAGCCTTCTATGTCCCGACCTGGTGGCCACCAGGTCGGGACCTCTATTTTCCAACGCCTAAACGCCTCAACTTTACTTGACTTTTTACATTAAAAGAGCACAATCCATAGTGGATGGAGTACATGGTGGCATTGAGACGTGCCGTTCTAACTGACTCAAAGGGATTTTCAACACTGTGCAATATCGGTTGATTGTTTAGCCCTGAAGCTATACAGATAAGGTTATTCTTCCTCCTCTCACTTCCTTATCTTAAAAGCGGTCTAGGAGACACAACCGTCTCCTAAAATGCTTCATGAGGGGTCCATCCAAGGATTCACACTGATCCTTGTTTCTCACCCTTACAAGCAAGTCTCCGTCTTCCCGCTCGATGGGAAGACGTTTTTTTTATTCAAAAATATGGTACCATGCCAAAGTATCAGAAATTGCTTTGGCTACCAACCAGAGGTATTACCGGGCCTAACAGCCCCTAATCTGATACATAACATCAAAAAGTGTTTATCCTTGTGATGCGATCCACATCTCTTGATCGAAGCGATTAGAGACTGGAAACATCCCTGCGGTAAAAAGCTAGGTGGAACCGCGGATCACCCGCCCTAGCGAATGCATGTACAATCGTGCCTTCGCTAGGGCGATTTCATTTATCAAAATTACAAAAACAATTATGGCATCCTCAATCGAACAAGTACGACATTCGTTCGCACACCTCCTCGCCGCAGCAGTCGAGGCGCTCTATCCTGATTCAAAAAATACTATTGGACCCGCAGTTGAAAACGGTTTCTATTACGATTTTGAATTTACCTCCCCTATTTCTGAAAAAGAATTTGGAAAGATTGAACAAAAAATGCGAGAAATTCTCAAATCGTGGGAAACATTTGAAGGAGCAGAAGTCACAGCTGACGAAGCGAAAGCACGATTTGTAAACAATCCATACAAAATTGAACTCATAAACGATATTGCAGCGAAAGATGAAAAAATAACACTTTACACTTCAGGAAAGTTCGTCGACCTATGCCGTGGTGGCCATGTCGAATCAGCACGCGATATGAAACAGGATGCATTCAAACTTGAACGTGTTGCTGGTGCGTATTGGCGCGGAGATGAGAAAAATAAAATGCTCACCCGTATCTACGGTTTTGCATTTAACTCAAAAGAAGAACTTGCAGCATTCCTCACCATGCAAGAAGAAGCAAAGAAACGTGATCACAAGAAACTTGGGAAAGAACTCAAGCTCTTTTCTATATCACAGCTCGTTGGATCTGGTCTTCCCCTTCTCCAGCCAAAAGGCGCAATGCTCAAAAGGGTCATAGAAGATTATTTGTGGGACCTTCATAAAGATAGGGGTTATAACCGTGTTTGGACACCACACCTCGCAAAGGAAGAACTGTATGTAACATCTGGCCACGCGGGTCACTACATGGAAGACATGTTCTCGGTATTTGGAGGAACAAGTAAGGAAAAGTTCTATTTGAAGCCAATGAACTGTCCGCATCATATGCAGATTTTTGCTGACAACCAGTGGAGTTACAAAGACCTTCCTGTTCGCTATTTCGAACCAGCAACCGTGTACCGCGATGAAAAGACAGGACAATTATCAGGACTCACCCGCGTCCGTTCTATTACCCAGGACGATGGACACCTTTTCTGTCGCGTAAGTCAGATTGGTCAAGAGGTATCAACCATCGTAGATATCATCAAGGAGTTTTACACAACCATGGGCATGCTTGAAGGATATTGGGTGCGCCTCTCCGTCCGTGGTGCAGATAGGTCAAAATACCTCGGTAGTGATGAAGTGTGGAATCATGCTGAAGGAGCCCTTGAAAAGGCAGCTCAAGACAATCATTTAAACTACAAACGAGGTGAAGGTGAAGCAGCATTTTACGGACCAAAACTCGACTTTATGTTCAAAGACGCAATTGGTCGTGAATGGCAGTTGGCAACAATCCAGTGTGACTTCAACCTCCCCGAACGTTTCGATCTCTCATTCGTAAATGAAAAAGGTGAAAAGGAACGACCTGTTGTTATTCATCGCGCCATCTCGGGATCACTTGAACGATTTATGGGTGTCATGATTGAACATTTTTCCGGAAACTTCCCTGCATGGGTTGCACCCGTCCAAGTTAAAGTCATTCCTGTTGGAGAAAAACATGAAGAAAAAGCTCGTGAAGTAGTTGCTGTGTTCAGGAAAGCAAATGTACGCGCAGAACTTGGTGGCGGAACTGATGGATTTGGTAAACGTATTCGTGAAGCAAAAACAGAACGTATTCCCTACTTCATCATTATTGGTGACAAGGATATAGAGGCTGGAAAAGTAACACTTGAATCACGTGATAAGGGCCAAGTTGGCCAAATGACAGTCGATGAGGTTCTCAACACCATCACGGGCTTGATCAACTCAAAAGCATAAAAATAAAACACCCCACAATGGCCATGCGCCATTGTGGGGTTTTATTATAAGAGAAAACTATTCCCTTATAATGAGCACTCTGACCTCATCAGTCTTCATGCCAGGACCAGTACACCGAGGGCAATGAGTTTTAAACTCAATGACCGCCGCAGGTACCTCTTTCAAAGAACGTAGTCTGTTCCCCATCTCTGCAGGAACAAAGCTAAAAAAAGTATTTTCATCAACAGAATACTCTCCGCAATGAGGACACCTTACTATTGTTTTCATTTTAATCTTAAATTCGACTTCCAAAATACTTACAAAAAAATATTCAGGTGAAAGTAGGCGCACTTGTTAAAGGTGCGCCTACGAGTTTTTGTTGGGGAGTTAACATCCAACTGATTTCTGAGCTGCCCATTTAAAGGCATACCTCACACGATCGGCCGCGAGCCAAAGCCCGAGCCGAACGTCATCCTGACCGACGATGACATCAGCCTTGTATCGCTCTTTGCGACTCAAGGTAACGTCAACCGTGACCACGAGTCCCTGGAAACTGAACACGATATCAACACCGTGTTTTTTATCGAGGCAACTGCCGATCGCGGAGTAACCCGTGACCTGAGATGCATCGACACCGAGCGCCTTCGCCGTTTCCTGCCTCAGAGCCTCGCCCTGTTCACAGAGCGCCGCATTCGGCTTCTGTGAACCTAGGACCTGTCGGAGGGATTGCCGGTATGGTGTGTATTCACCATTCCAGGCAACCACCGCACGCCCGAACTCCTCCTCAAATTGTCTGCCTGTAACGCCGGCAAACATTCCGCGATTATTATTGTATGGTTTCATGGTTTGTGAGAGGAAACGAGAAACCTATCCAGTCTCCTCTCACAAACCAATACCAGCACAACTCAACGAACTTTCGTGTTTATTATACATACAATATTATAAATGTCAAGCATTCATGGTAATGTCTAAACACTTCTGACACTTTTGCTAGATTAGCATTAATGGCTATCAAAATGTCACAAAACGTAAAAGAAGAGAGGTACCGATGGATCAAACCCGTATTGGATGGTGAGATATCAATCGTTAACCTGATCAAGGCCTGCCCATACAGTGAAAGTAGCATTAAACGATGGTTGAGAGCCTTTAAACGTGGAGGTGTGGCGGCACTAGAACCCCAATCAACCGAACCAAAGACTCAACCTAAAGAAACACCAATTTGGATCAAGGAGAGAGTAATT
>CAIMLU010000024.1 GCA_903842365.1 uncultured bacterium | reverse complement strand
TTTTATTATATTGATTTGCTTATATATTTCGTAAGGCTAATTTAAAACATACTATGTGTGGAATTATTGCGTACGCAGGAACAAAAGGTGCCAAGGATATGCTTATAGATGGATTGGAGGCTCTTGAATATCGTGGCTATGATTCGTCTGGATTTTATATTGCAAAAGAGGGAAGTGTGAAATCGGTTGGTAGGGTTGCAAACCTTCGTGAAAAAGCGGTAAAGGCAAAGCAGGGTTCTACTGGAATTGCGCATACACGTTGGGCGACACACGGTGTTCCTTCCGAGGTAAATGCGCATCCACACATGGGTTCACAAAAGCGTGCGTACGTTGTTCACAATGGCATTGTTGAAAACTATCAAGAATTAAAAGAAGGCCTCAAGAAATCTGGTGTCATATTTAAATCAGAAACTGATACCGAGGTCATACCTCAACTTATTGAATCGTATATTGAAAAAGGTTTTGATTTTCATCAAGCATTTTTGAAAACCTTGGGCGATATTCGTGGTACGTATGGTTTGGCGGTTATGGATGCATTTGATAATGAAAAAATATACGTTGCCCGAATGGGGAGCCCTCTCATTATTGGTATCGCTGACCATGGACGATTTGTTGCGTCGGATAATTCACCACTTGCAAGACACGCACATTCGGTTGTTTACTTGAATGACGGTGATGTTGCAATTATTACGGGAAATGAGCATGAAATTTTTTCTCAAAAAGGGGAGCGAGTTTTACGTGGTGAGGAAAAAATGTCTGCTGATGTAGCCCGTGCAGAAAAAGGTGAGTACAAGCATTTTATGGAGAAGGAAATTATGGAAGGTGCACGCGTTGTTGAAAATGCGATTCGTGGAAGAATTGAAATTGATGACGGTACGGTAAAACTCGGTGGGCTTGAATCAGTTGCAGACAGGTTGCGTGAAATAGATCGCATTATTATTGTTGGCTGTGGCACGGCGTACTATGCAGGCCTTGTCGGTGAATATATTATCGAAGAATATGCTGGGGTTTCAGTTGAAGTGGAAATTGCTTCAGAATTTAGATATAGAAAGCCTGTTTTAACCCCAAGGACAGCCCTACTCGCTGTTTCGCAGTCAGGTGAAACTGCTGACACTTTGGAGGCAATTCGTGAAGCAAAACGAAAGGGGATACTGACGCTTGGTATTGTGAACGTCGTCGGTTCATCTATTGCTCGCGAGACTGACGCGGGGATCTATAACCACGCTGGTCCCGAGATCGGTGTCGCCTCAACCAAGGCGTTTATATCTCAAGTAACAGTGCTCGCGCTTTTCGCAGTGTTTCTTGGTAGGCAACGTTCCATGTCACTTGTTACCGGTCGTCGTATCGGACAGGAACTTATGCTCTTGCCTCAAAAGATTGAATCAATCCTCTCAAAACGTGATGAGTTAAAAAAGATTGCGCTTGCCTATAAAGACGTGCGCGACATGCTTGTTATTGGTCGAAAGTACAACATGCCAATTGCCTACGAAGGTGCGCTCAAAGTAAAAGAGGTTTCATACATTCATGCCGAGGGGTATGGGGCAGGAGAGATGAAGCATGGGCCACTCGCGATGATTGATGAACATTTTCCGACGGTAGCGATTGCGCCAAAAGATAGTGTATATGAAAAGAATATTTCGAACATCCAAGAAATTCGTGCGCGAAAGGGAAAGATATTTACCATAGCGACCGAAGGAGATTCTGTGATAGGGGAGGTTTCAAATGACGTGTTTTATATTCCCCATACCATTGAGGCGCTTACACCAATACTTTCTGTTGTACCACTTCAACTTTTTGCGTACTACATTGCGGATGCAAAAGGCCTTGATGTTGATAAGCCTAAAAATCTAGCAAAGTCGGTGACAGTTGAGTAGTGTTTGTGATCATGTCTGAAAATACACCAACGTTTTTCTATCTGTCAGAATGAATCTGTTTGGGTGGGGTGCGTGATTCCTTGTGTTTGAGTTTCATCTCTTGCGGAACGTTTTTTAATGGATGGTCTGGTTTGTGGGTGATAGGGGAAGGCGGGGTTTACGAAGCAAACCCCGCCTTCCTTTTATTTATTGCTATAAAATACAGATAAACATTGACATGTTTGTTATAATGATGTATTATGTGTCTGATAAATTGTTCTTTGAAAGCAAGCACAACTGCTATGGATGCGGAACAAAGATTGTTTCTGAGGCCTTAAAAATTATCTTTGTTCCGCATCTAATAATAACCAGTCGATAAGGTCCCCGTTCGGGACACACGATCAATTATTATTGTGCTCTGTAACATGAAGAAGAAGACGTCATTTGATCAACTGAAAGCGTTGTGGGATCTTGTTTGGAAGATGCTTCGTAATAACATCGAGTTTCTCGATGGAGACTGCGTACAAGAGGTTATTATAAATAAGGAGCATCCTTTTTGGGTCAAAATGAGTGAGGCTATGCAAACAATCAGTGTGCCGGTGACTCAGGTGATAAGGTCATTCAAGGACATGATTGAAAAGGGAAACTATGACTGGGTCAGTCCAGATATTAGGGAAGAATTTTTTCCAATACCCAAAGATCTCATGCTGGGAGCCGAACAGAAACTTTTTCATTTTAATCGGGTCATCTCTTCAGGTGACGCCTTTAAAGAAATGGAAAAGGAAGGTTTCCATCCGGCGACAATTTGGGACCTACTCGATTTTGGGGCTAAAAACCCTGAAGAGCAGAGAAAGTTTCGAATTGCTGCCCTTGGCTCTATTGTAGAGTTTCCCGGTAGTCGCCTTGTGATTTACCTCAGTGGGTCTACTTCGCATCGCCACATCAAACTTCGTTTGTTTGGCAATGATTGGGATAATAACTCTCGCTTCCTTGCAATTCGTAAGCAAAGTTAGGTGTTTGAGTTTTTTTAGAAAATAAGATGTAGGTCTTTTACTAAAACCTTCAAACTGTACCCTGATCGGTACAGTTTTCTTTTTTATATAACGAGAGGCAATGGTTTGAATAGAAAAAGTGGGA
>CAIMLU010000023.1 GCA_903842365.1 uncultured bacterium | reverse complement strand
CGTCGAAGGCTTTTGGATTTGGTAGAAAGATGCCGTTGGTGGCAAAGTATGTGCTGTAATAGGGATATCTTTCGAGCAGAATTGAATTTTAGAAGCGAAAGGGTCAAGCGATTTACAGATGCTTCATTTTTTTTCATACGTGTCCGAACAATTCTGAATTCATACTTATTTTGTTTTAATTAGTATTGAAAATCAGTTATATACATCTAAAATTCTATTAAAAGTTGCTCAAAATCTTTTTCGCAGTCCTGACAGTTAAACAAGTTTGGCACTGGGTTTTTATGCTTTCTGGCATCCCTTACCCCGATTTTTATTTCATTGACAATGTATCCCAGCCTGTTATATTGGGTCAAACATACCCTTATTAAGGTAACAAAGTGTCCAAAGCGGTGTTTTGTCTTGCACATTGTCCTACGTATCAGTTCTAAAAGTAGATAGCTTATCAAAGCAATGAATATTTGTGATTTGCATGCGTTGGGTGTAGTACCAAGAAACGTTTTTATCTGTAAATTCTGTTTTATCAACTTAAAAAAGGTCTCAATCAACCAGCGCCGTTTATAAAGTTCACCAATTGTTGCCGCACTCCACTCCAAATTGTTGGTGATTAACTCGACTGTCCGGTTATCTTCCTTGATATAGACAACAACGCGACGAAATTCAACTTGGTCAATCCCATTTTCAACAGCCGCCTTTCCAGTAAGCCGTATTATTTCATCCTTTAGAATGTGTTCGTCTTTATCGTCAGGTAGATCGTACTCCCTGACCGACTCATAAAGTATATTGCCTTTTATCCGGGTTACAAAATGATTCTCATCATCCATTCTTATTTTGAACAGTTTGGTGTCGAAATATCCCCTATCGTCAACGATAATGGTATCTTTCGGGTAACGAAAATCGTCAACCCCACGTCTGTCGCTTACTTTCGCTTCACTTATATTCACAATGTCCGGTATCATGCTAACCTCATCCAATGAAACATGGGCCTTGATCCCGCCTTTTGCTGTCCGATATTTTGCCCATGGAAACAACTTCAAGCAGACGCTCATTATGGTGGCATCTACGATCTTTATATGCTTGCCCTCGATCTCTTCTATTATTTTGTACTCTGGCCGCATTCTTAGTTGATGCCTATAGTGCTTGCAAAGAGAGTAATAGGTATCCTCGAAAACATGAAAATCTCTCTTCGCATTACCATCGCTCATGGTGGACTTCGCAGGGCTTTGAGAAAGTCCAATGTCAAATAGAAACTCAGGAGACTGATCGATCCCCATATCTATCTCCCGTAACGATAAGCACTTGTTCAGCTGTCCGAACATCATACTCACTAATTGGTCGTACGTGAAGTATTTTGAGCAACTTTTATCCGATTTGTGCTTGTTAATACTTCTTCGTAATAATGTGTGGGGTATCAAATCTAATATCTGTTTAAATATTGGAAGTTCTGATTTCTTCCCTAATTTTGTCACCATAGAAAAGTTCCTGTGCTTTGTTTTTGTTTTGCAACTCCAAATATAGCACTATTGGAACTTTTCTCTTTTTTTATTTGTTCGGACAGTTATGTGTAGGTTTTGTAATAGGTCTGAGACGGCCTCAATGGAAGGAATGGCTCGATACCGGCAGGACGGAAGTTATAGACCTGTTTAAAAGGAAGTCGTATTAAATCGTTTTCAGTTTTCCCCTTTACCCGCGCCCACATGATCCGTCCTTTCTCCGAACTGTCGGTACCGGCACCCGATATATAACAGAAAGTCATATCGGGGTTAAGTGCTGCAATTGTTGATGATCGTTTATCTCAATATTGACGCCGTGATAAAAATTATCCGCACCGAAGATAACCCCAAAAGTGTTCTTATAAAAAAATTCAAATTAAGCGAT
>CAIMLU010000022.1 GCA_903842365.1 uncultured bacterium | reverse complement strand
CGACCTTGGTGGTGTTTTAATGTTACTTATTTCGTCCAAACATACTTGATAAGTTTCCAACCATACTTTACAACAAAGACAACGATGAGAATGTAGAGTGCGAATTGAATAATAGTGACAATCATCATTACCAACCCAACTGTAATCCCCTGTGCTGTTCTATTTATAGATCCAACGAAATCTTTTACCGCAGCCTTCCATGAATCCTTGATACCCTGGACATCAACGTATTTGTTCTCGTAGACATTAATGTTGAAATACGTGTAGTCGATCCTATCGAGTTGCCCTGCTTTTGATCGAGTGAGGCGGTCGAGTTGGGCGCTCACGTCGATACTCTCTTGGGTTAAGCGTTCAATCACCTGAATCTTGCTATCGATAATTTTTGCAAGACTTGCAGCGTCCTGGGCTCGTGTAGCAACAGCGGTAATGTTGTCATATGCCCTGACCGCATTTTCGAGTGTATCTTTTATTGAATTAGCTTTCTTTTGAAGAATCTCTATTTCACCCGTAAAATCATCAACCTGATTCTTGATTGTTCTTGTGTTTTCAGACAACTCTCGTGGGTCAAGCTTCTTGATAGCGCCAAGAATTTCTTCGACATGTGCCTTTGCCACTTTAAACGAATAGTTACAACTATGTTCGTACTGATTGGCACTCTCAAAGATGACATAGTCATACTTCTTAAGTTGTGCCACCTCACCACACGTTTCATCAAGATTCCTTGTCTCAATCGATCCATTGTAATCAGTTACCTCAAAAGCCTCAGCATTGGCACCTTTTGTGACCGATTGAGGTGCCATTGATGCAATATTACGTACAGACAAATCAGCAAGACCCTTACCCGCGTAATTGTATGCTGCGCTTCCATTGTATGACTCAGAAAAACCATAACCATTCCCAGAGTTCTTATTTACGACTGACTTAAAAGAAACCATCGCAAGACTGAGGCAGATTGTGAGTAAGATTATTCCACCGAAAACAAGAGCAATTACCTTGAGCACTTTTACCGGTTTCAAATCGAGATTTTTTAGATACTCCATGTGTTTATAGTTACTAATTATATATGTGCCTATATTAACATACCGTCTTATTAAATTAATTGGTTTATTTACTAACTAGCGAAGGATTGTCCTAAAGGCATTAAACAACACCTTTGCATGGTGAAGTCCTTTATAAATCGGAGGAATTTTTTTATCTAACACAAGGAGTGAGCATACGGCGGTCTGGGCAGATCGAATTGAATACTCAACAGTAAAGACAACATCATCCGGCATTTCACAGTATTGACCAAGAAAGGCAAAATTAACTGATCCTTTTGGTCTCACAAGAGGTCTGTCTGATTTCTTCCTTGGTAAAAACTGACTTGTAACATACGGTGTCACACATGGGATACAAACAGATGTCTTAAGAAGAGTCTCTAGGTGTTCTTCAAAACCAAGATGGTGTACAAGTTCTGTAAGAATTTCTTCTCCGGTACATTCAGACATTTTTTTCTTGATAATATTCCCGACTTTTTCTGTCGAAAGCCCGTACCCCCAACACAGGTTCACTCCATCAGGCTGATTGAGAAAATAGGGTTTATATGAAAGAACAATCGACATAAACCAATTGGAATCAATAAGGTTTACACCACCATACGCAGTCACTTTCTTGTGAATAAACTTTTCAATAAGACTAAAAAAAAGGGGGTCTCTAAATGTAACCGTAAAAGAAGTCCATTTTGATTTATCAACATGTGAATCAAAAACTGAAGGAACACCAAATTCAGGCCTATCCTCTGCAATACATCTCCAAAGGTCCCAAGAAAAATTCTTACCCGCACTTGTTGGTAAAGGGGCAGTTTTCATTGAACCCACGTACGAGCCCGCGACCATAGAACCAAGGGTTATAAAAACGTGGTCATTTTTTCTGATAGAAACATCGACAGGTTCACCGCCAATTAAGCTATACCGAATAGAGCATACTTTCCTATTTCCCTGCTCATCTGACACGAAATCAATGTCGGAGACTTTTGTATTCAACACAAACGTGACACCCTGTTCTATCAACCAATCAATAATAGGTAGGACAAGAAATTCATATTGGTTATAGGGTGAACTTTCAATATTTTCCAACGTATCAATGCTTGAAAAACTCTGAACGAATCGCATGAGGTATCTCCTGAATTCTATGAGACCATGCCATGGTTGGAAGGCAAAGACAGTACAAAACTCGTACCAAAAGTTTGAAGTAAAAAATTGAGGTGTAAAATAATGCTGTATTTCCATATCTTCTAGCACCGATTCTCTTTTAAAGAATAAGTGAATAAGATTCAGCCTGTCTTTAAGATTGAGTTTAAGTGGCCTTGAATCAATAGCTTCACCGTCTTTAAGCAATCTTGATTTTGAATATGACTTATTCTTTGAATTGTAATCGACAAACTCTTCTCGTAGATTTTTTCCCGGCATATTCAAAGAAGGTATACGAGCCATAAGATCAAACGAGCACGTATACGCTTCTTCTTCAAACATCCTAATTCCACGCATTACATACCCCTCAGAAGTAGACAAATTTTGCGCATCAAGACTTCCCCCAATTCTTTTTGACTCATCAAAAATCACTATATCTTCGCCTTTTATTTTTCCATCTTGAATGAGGTAGACCGCTGCGGAAAGCGATGCTATACCACCACCGACAAGATATTTTTTTGATTGTGTATCCATGTAAATTACATTATATAAATCTAACGAGATCTATATGCCAATTGAGACTTAATATTAACATATTCCCAAATACCACTATGTAGTAATACACAAAAATCCATTGGGCATCAAAAAGCCACAAAAACAGGCGTCTTCTTACTATTTAAAAAATTCAAAACAAGTAACCCTACTACCCCAATCGGTTTGTTTCATATTCTTTACAATATAATCAATTTCATCTTCTTCATTTCGAGTGAGAATAAAAACAGATGGTTTATTTACCTCCAACAATGCCCCGTGCCACTTGGTGACCAATTGAATATATTGTTCTGAATAGTATTCAGGGTCATTATATTTTTTTATCAAAAAATCTCGATCAAAAAAGGTCTCGAACTCGTCAAAAATAAAGACGTCAAAATGTTCATTTTTATAATTCAAAATAAACTCATCAATATTTTTAAAATAACCAACGCCTAAACCAGCCTTATTTAAAAAAGGAAGTAGCTCATGCTCGACAAAATAGGTTTTACCACTACCAGTAGGACCAGCAACTAAAACATCGTTATTCTGGAAAACATTATCTGCAATCTTATGAACCAAGTGATTCATGACTACAATATATAACAAAAAACCGCTTTCGCGGTTTCGTTTGTGGACTTTGATTTAGTTTTTACGAACCGTTTAGTAACTGAGCTTGAGTATTTATATAGCTTTTTGGGAAATCAGGGTAAGTAAACCCCGAGGGTAAACACTATATCTTTGGCCTCCGGTGAATTTGAAACGATGCACATCATTGGTATACTTAACCGCATGAAGAAATACTTACTTCCTCTTACTGTACTTATAATTGGTTTGGGATACATTGCGTATACAGAAAAAAACGCACGAAACACAAATCTTCCAAAACCTGTTAAAGATCAACTATTGACAAACACCCCCTCAACATAAACCGAATCAACGAAATTGGTTGAAGTCCCTATACAGCAATACCAAAATTTTCCGCCCGAAGAGGTTACTGGATATTATGAGAAATATCCTTTCGACGCCGTTGGTGATTATGATGCTATGTATAAAGTGCCATGCGATACGTTTGTCATCACAGAGGGTAATGGACCAATTACGAAATGGATTTCATCCTGGTCAGATCAAAAAATTGGCCCACTACCACGAATTACCCCAGAACAAAAAGCATACGAGTTAATGTTTAGAGTTGATGGATACACTAGAATACGAATAAATACTGCAAACATATCACAGAATCTGAAACAAACCCTTTCCTCGTCAACAGAAAAAAACCCCACAACTATTATAATTGGCAACTTAGAAAAACCACAAGAAAAAAGTGGACCTATCTGTTTTAGTTGGATTGATATCATTGAATAATTTAAAAAGCTGTGCATTGGGTACTTACCCATTGCACAGCTTGTACTAACAAAGAACAACTACTGACCAATCACAGGAAACACATAACTCAGTGGACGGCACACGTTGTTCGATCCAAAGAACGAATTAATGTGCCGGACCCCTGAACTTCCTTCAGTTTGGTACTGCTTCATGTGCTTTCCGTCAAACCTCACGATCTGCAACTCAGGTGTATGAGAATAACCCTGGTTGCTGTACCGGACACCGAAGTGCAAATGCTTACCTTTTGAATATGGACCAGTATTCCCCATATATCCAATCACATCACCTTGGTGCACATACACAGGTGTACCAAGGCCGATTGAAGAATCAATGAGCGGTAAAACAGGAACTACTTCTTTGGTGAGGTGCAAATAACGCGTGGTATAACCAGTATTTACATTCTTGTCGCCGTCGTGATCAATAACAACATAGCAACCATTTGCATGGGCATCATTGTTATTAGCAACGATTACCCATCCGTCTGCGGCTGCAAGAACAGGAATGCGATCTGATTCAACTTCAACCCTTGTACCATCAGGTAATGCGCGCCTCCAGCTAAAGTCGATGGAGAAGTAATTACCAGGAGCACTTGTGTTGGTGTGATACTCATCAACCAACTGTGGATCAAGAGCGTCACCACCTCCAATCTCCATCGTCACACACCACCTAAAACCACCTGGAAGCGGCAATTTGAAGTTGGGAGGGATGACAGGATAAGAACACTCATCATACTCAACAATGAGTGCAGGACGGTTATCAATCACATCAACATCAGAGCTGTGAAATTGATTTACCTTTGCGGGCTCATTGTACACAGGCCTGAACAAAATACCTGATTCCAAGATTTCAGGATATAGCTTGGTTACGTCAATGAAGTACCACCCTCCCGGATACGGAGCAGGGAGCACATCCCTGCCAGGACCAAACGAATCAGCGAGCGGATAATACCCACCAAGAGGCGCAGGCATCGGAGTTGAAACATGAATCATATCCGGAAGCTCTGTTATTTTTGTACAATTTAAAGAGCCAGGTAGACCTGTTCCATAACTACTCGTTACCTCCGTCCACCAAAATGACTCAAGCCAAGGTTTATTGATCTTGAAGAGGTTCATCTGAACGACAGGTTGAATCGCTCTTCCGATTCTCTTTTTATACCACCAATCATGAAAGGTTGTTCCTGTATTAAGGAGAGCAAGTGTTACGCGACTCGGTCGTTTAGGTAAACCTTCAGTATCAAATCCCATGAGGATGTCGTACGTATCACCCCAACCACCTGCGAGGAGTTGTTTATCATCAGTTCCTGCGGGGTACCAATAGTTAGTAATCCAACAATCCTTACCCTTGTATGGGCTCGGATGATACACAAAGAATTCAAGAGCACGTGCTTGTTCAACAAAGAACAAGCTTGCGAATAATACAAACAAGAAACCAAGATGTTTGGTTTTCATTTAACTAAGGCAGTCTGATTTGTGTTGTGGAAGAACAGGGACAATGTCGTGCAGAAATGCATAACAAGGTTCATCCGGAAAGGGATGGTAATGGAAAATAGGGGGGGGGTGTCAAGAAATGAAAAGTTTCAAACCACTGAAATAGCCAATGTTTTCAAAGTAAAAGCCCTCACGAAAAAATCTGATCACAGGAATCTCTCGCCTTACAGGCGCAGTACCCGTTTTCCATTTCCTTGTGTGGAAACACTCGTAAATATGGAAGAACGGCTTCGAGTCCTGACGCGATGTGCCCCGCACATCGCTTAGGGTCCACAAAACAAAAACGCCTTACGGCGTTTGTTTTGTGGACCCTACAGGACTCGAACCTGCCACCCCCTCATTGCAAATGAGGTGCTCTACCAGATGAGCTAAGGGCCCAAATT
>CAIMLU010000021.1 GCA_903842365.1 uncultured bacterium | reverse complement strand
TCCTTCTTTCATTTTAAACTGGTTGGCCTATTTGGTTTAGACTGCTTAGTATCAGGTTCGGTATATCTTCTCTGGATCCCTGTTTTCACCTCTTGTGGGTTTTGTTAACTAAAAAAAACACCCTCCCGGGTGTTTTTAAAGGTATATACCTACGTCTTATTACATGTTTCCAAAGTCGAATTTTGGTGCCATTTCTTCAAGCCGTGTTGCTCGGCCACCTTTAATCCGTGCCATGTTTTCAGTAAATGCGCCCCAAATCAAATTAACAAAAATATCATTCCACAAATAATCAACCGGTTTTGAGAGATAATTTTCCCAAACAAACTCAACGCCCCCACGGACATAACTGATATTTTTCTGAGATGTTGGATTTTCAACGGCTCTTTGGACATCAACTCCATAAAAACCGAGTACCACTAACGCAATTGCGCCAATAATAATCCAGCCAACCATACTTATTCCAGCATCATGCCGTCGCAACATGACTTTTTTCATATGTCAACATTATATCATTTTATCTTTTACCTGTATAGGTCGGTAAGTACACCATGGGGTCAAGGTATGCTTTTATATCAGCGAGTGGCACGATTGCACTTTTACAGAATTTTGACGAAGTATATTGTTCAACACGAGTTCCAGCGGTTGCGAGTACTGTTAGATGAAGGTGTGGGCCTGTTGAATATCCTGTGTTACCTGAATAGCCAATAAGATCTCCTGTAACAAGTGTATCCCCTTCTTTAACCTTAATTTGTGATAGATGTCCATAGAGACTCGATATTCCATTTCCGTGTTTTATGAGAACCCATTTACCGTATGAGTAGCAATTTGGAGAAAGATCTGTGTTCCCTGTTGCCCAGATTGTTCCTGAGAGGGTTGCTCTTACTGATGTTCCTATTGGTGTTCCAAAATCAACACCATTGTGTGTGCCTGATACGTACAATTTTTTTGCCGCCACTGTTTTTCCAAAAAGTTGGGTTATAAAAGGGTTGCTGATTGGCCAATCTAATATACCCGTGCGTCCATCTGGCACTGAGTTTGGATCAAAGATAATTTTCAGTTCTGATTCATATTGGTAGAGTTCTTTCTCAAATGCCTCCTTTTCTCTCTTTTTTTCTTCAATAGTTTTTTTATACTCAACCTCCTTGTTCTTGGTTTGCTTGAGTAAGTCATCTTTCGTCTTCTTGGTAATTTCTACAGATACTTTTTTATCTGCAAGCTCGTTTTGGTATGCAACAAGACGCTTTTTTTCTGTTTGAGCATTTTGTTTATTGGATTCAATGTCACCACGAAGTGTTTTGTGATCAGATATGAGATTGCTTAGTTTTTCCTGAAGTTCGGTAACAACAATACTATCATTTAATGAATCAGAGATTGTTTTGCCTGATAAAAAGGTTTCAATAAAGGTCCGTGCTTCCAAGGCACTTATCTCGATAAAAGTATTTGATAGTGCCCCTGAATTGAGGGTAAGTTTGCGATTTATCTCTTTAAGGTCTTCTGTAAGATTCTCGATTTTAAGGCCAGTTGTTTTTATCTTCTTATCAGTGAACAATAATTCTGCTTCAAGTTTTTTTCTGTTGATCTCAAGTTGTTTTAAGGTGTTTTGGAGCGTTTGCGCTTCTTTTGTTGTTGAGGTGTAGAGTTTGCTGTAATTCGCTATTTCTTTCGCAAGGGCTGTTTGGCGTTCGAGATTTTTTGCTATTTCGTTGCGTAGTTCATCTGCTCGTGTAGACGCCAAAAGCGTCTCTGGGTATAGAGAGACGCTTGGCATCACAATGCTTAGGATAAGAATCGAGCAAAGTGCGATGGTGTGAAGAATAGATTGAGACTTCTTCATTAATGCTTTATTTAAGAGATAGGAGGGCTGAATCGATCCTTTTAAGTGATTCGCTTGTACCAAGTACCTCTATGACCGTAAATGGATCTGGTGATTTCTCGAGTCCAGTAAGCGAAACACGGAGTGGCCATAAAATCTCACCACGACCTATTTTTTCAGCAAGAGGCATGATGATGTTTTTGATTTCATCCTTTGTTGATGATTCAGGAAGTGTTGCTACACACTCTCTTGCCTTTGTAAGGTTTGATGCGACGATGGTTAAATCAGTTTGATTTTTCCACTTCAAAAGGTCTGTTGAAACCTGCGGTGGTTCAAAAAGATAATCAAGTTCGTTATTTTTAACCATCTCATCGAGATCGCCAAAAGTGTCCATTCGTTCGTGGAATATCTCTTTTGCTTTTCTTATTACTGAATCAATATGTGTCCATGAGCGATCGTGTGCGTGCGCTGTCTGTGCAATGCGCTCAGTGCAAGTACTAATGAACAATGCTTCAGGTATCCTACGTACGTGCTCTTTGTTAATCCACCGCAATTTTTTTTCATCAAAGATGGCACCACCTTTTTGTACCTTTGATAGATCGAATGCTTTTACAAGTTCATTTGTAGAGAATATTTCTTGTTCTGTACCAGGGTTCCAACCCATGAGTGACATATAGTTTATGAGGGCAGCTGGTAGGAATCCTTTTGCCCTATATTCTGTTATTGCGAGCGCACCTCGGCGTTTCGATAGTTTTGCTCTCTTTGCATCAAGAACGAGCGGTAGATGTGCGTATTCTGGGTATTGTGCACCGATTGCTTCGTAAATCAGAATCTGACGCGGTGTGTTTGATATATGGTCTTCACCTCGCACGATGTGTGTAACACCCATGGTATAATCGTCGACAACAACTGCGAAATGAAATATTGGTTCGGTGATGCTTTTTGCTATAACAAAATCACCAAGATCTGTGGTGTCTACCTCGATATCTCCACGAATAAGATCTGTAAATTTAACTTTTTTGTTTGGGTTTTTGAGTCGGATAACTTCAGTACGCCCCCCGGGTTCTTTTGGGGTTTCCTTCGAGATAAATGCTTTTCCGGAAGCAATTAATTTTTCAAGATATTCTCTGTGCAGTTCACTTCGTTCGCTCTGTCTGTAAAATTCATCATGTTTAAGCCCAAGCCAATTGAGGCTGTCCATAATATTCTCCTCATACTCCTTTTTTGATCGTTCTTTATCTGTATCTTCAATGCGCAAAATAAACTTACCACCATGTTGTCGTGCGTATAGGTACGAAAAGACCGCTGTTCGGTAGTTACCAGCATGGAGTAATCCAGTTGGTGATGGGGCAAAACGTGTGACGACCATTTTATTTTGGTGTGAGGTGTTGTTTGATGTGTCTGTCATGTTATTTATAGTGGCTTACTGCTATGTTTATTATTTCTCGAGCGATTGTATCGGCTGCGTCGAGGTGTACAAATTTTTCACTTGCTCGAGACATCATTTCCGCAATTTCAGGGTTCATGAGTATACGGTTTATTTCAGAAAAGAGGATGTTTGATGTGAGGTTTGTTTCCTCTATAACTGAACACGCGCCGGTGGACGCATACGAGAACGCGTTTGACCGTTGGTCGTGACTCACTTCTTCAGGAATTGGAATGATAATTGATGGCTTTTTCCATGCTGCAATTTCAAAAATAGTAGATCCTGCGCGAGATATAATAAGTGATGCGGCACCAGCGGCACTCCTCATATCTAAATCGTTCAAGTAAGCACGGGGCTTATATCTATCGCGATGAAGACTTTCGTTAAGCACAACATTTCCCATGTGTGTCACGTCATTAATATTGTCTTTACCAGTTTGATGAATGACGTAGTAGTTTTCGACAAGTTTTGGAAGTGTGTCGACAAGAACCTCGTTAATTTTTTTTGACCCTTGTGATCCACCAAGAATAAGTATAAGTGGTGTCATTTCATCAAGGTTCCAGTATTCACGTGACCCTTCAGCCCTTGTTGTCATAAGTTCCTTACGGATTGGATTTCCTGTCATTGCCACTTTGTCTTTTGGAAAATATGCAGCTGCTTGCGGATATGATATTGCAATACGTTTTGCAAACGCGCTCGACCAAAGACTTACTCTTCCTGGTTTTGAATCAGATTCATGAATGACTACAGGTATGCCGAAAATACGTGCTGCAAAGAGAACTGGAAAACTTACATATCCACCCTTACTGAATACGACATCTGGAAAAATAGTAAAAATATCAAGCGTCGCTTTCAGAATACCAAACGCTGTTTTGAAAGTATCAATAATATTAAGGATGGAAAAATAATTTCGCATTTTTCCGGCGGCACAGTATTTATAAATAATACTGTTTTCAAAAAGGAGTTTTTCATCATACGGCGAAGGTGCCATGTAATAAATGGTTGCATCAATGAGTTTTTCTTCGTGTATAATTTTTCGGAGTGATTGTGCAACGGCTATAACTGGATAAAAGTGTCCACCAGTGCCACCTCCAGTAAGAAGTATCTTCATATGTCTCAGTATATCAATATTATGACTTAATTTGGAGTCCTGCTATACCCTCTTTTTTTGTCGCTGTTTTTGAAATATTGAACATGATGCCGACAGCAACGAGACTAAACAAGAGAGCTGACCCACCCTGACTTATAAAGACCAACGTGATGCCTGATAACGGCATGATACCAACCATTGCGCTTATGTTTATGAACGATTGTGTGATGATGTATGTAGAGAGGCCGATTAATACAAGTGATCCAAATTGTGAAGAAGTCTGCGTTGCAAGTTTAAATGAACGAAGTGTAAATGATGCAAAGAGAAGAACAATACATACTGATCCTATAAACCCAAATTCCTCGCTTGCAACTGCAAATATTGAATCGTTCACGGGTTCAGGTAAGTGTTGGAATTTTTGTATGCTTTGTCCAAACCCCCTACCCGTAACACCTCCCGATCCAATAGCTATAAGGGATTGCCTGATTTGATATCCACTCGTTTGATTTTTCTCACCATTACTAAAAAGGGTTGTAACACGATCACGAACGTATGGTCGAAATGTTGCGAGGAGTGCAACGATAATGATACCAGTAAGCATAAGTGCCCCTATTTCACGTAGTTTTGCCCCTGCGGCGATATAGACAGAACCAAGGGCAACACAGAGTACAACAAACGTATCAGTATCGGGTTGTAGAAGTAATATTCCACCAACAAGTGTAGTGATAATGCTAAAAGGTAAAAGTCCGTAGCGAAATTCACGTATCTTTGATTTGTATATTGTAAGCCAATTTGCCAAAAAGAGGACTGATGTTATTTTGAGTATTTCTGACGGTTGGAATGAAAAAATTCCAAGGTCGAGCCATCGTGTTGCGCCTTTAATATGAAGACCAAGTCCTGGGATAAAAATAATGAGATTAAGTATGATGCTTGCAACGAAAGCCCAGAAAGCATATTTCCTAAATAGATCTGTTTTTACTTTGGATAAGCCATACATAGCAATAAGTCCTGGTATGAGACCAACACTTATTTGCTTGAATACGAGCGATCCGTACTTGATTGAATCACGTGCAAAGAGCCCAAATGATGCAGAGTAAAAAATCAAAAGACCAACCGCAATTAAAACAAGTGCATTGATGAGGAGGTAGGTATCGATTTTCTTTTTCTGGTGTGTTTGATTCATGGTGCTTAGTCGTTTGAAGGCATACTTGCGACAGTTGCCTTAACTAATTTTTCCATATCTTCAAACCTACTATCGACTGTAGAGTTCATAACAACCGCAATGATTGGATGCATTGGTCCAACGGCAAAAGCGACGGCTAAATTTCCACCCGCAAGGTCAGTAAACCCTGTTTTTGACGCGAGTACCGATGGAAATATATCAACCATTTTATTTGTGTTCGTTGCTTTGTGGGTTTGGTTTTCGGATTTTACTTTAATCTCTGGGTAGGTGGTTGCTTCAAGGAGGTGCGGATCTCGATTGAGTACTGTTTCAAAAAGCGTAGCAACATCTTTTGCCGATCCATATCCACCTGATATTGAATCAGTAACATCAAGGCCAGAACCATTGAGAAAATACGTTTGTCGTAGTCCTAGTCGTTTCGCCTCAAGGTTCATTCTCTGTATAAAGGCATCATTTCCATCTCCACTATCAAGCATCGACCCCATTACTGACGCTATTACATCAGCGCCGTTATTTGAAGAAACAACGAGGCTGAAATCCGACAAGTTTTTGAGTGTCCATTTTTCATGTGGTATAAGACCGTTGTTATCATCGGCATTTAAAAATTTGGGGTCTATTTGAATCGTTGCTGTGGTTGAACTTATTTCAGATGCAACCAGTGCTGTCATGACTTTGGTGAGTGATGCGAGTGGTAGTTGAAGGTTTGGATTTTTTTGATAGAGTACTTTTTTATTTACAATATCATATACGTATGCAGATTTTGCTTCGATCTCAATAAGATCAAATGGACCCATTTCCCTCTCTGATTGTATGGTTGAAGTTGCTTGAACGGTACTTATTGACGCTTCCCTATGTGTTGTGTTTAGTAAAACCAAAAGCAGTAGGATTATAACAACAGATCCTATAGCGCTATATACATATTTTTTTGGTTTATTCATCTCTGTGGTCGGGGAAATTAGTTTACGTGTTCTTTTGGTTCTTGATCCTCACCCTGTTTCTCAAAAGTATGCATATGTTCTTTTGTTGAATTGTATTCAGGTAAGTCAGATACTTTAGTTATACCAAGGTATTCAAGGAGTTTTGTTGTTGTTTGATAGTACACTCCACGCAAATCATTTTCATTATCAGGTGCTTTCTCGACAAGGCCTCGAATAAGGAGGTTTCGTACTATTGTTGATGAAGATACACCTCTAATGTAATCAATTTCACTACGTTTGATTGGACCGCGATACATTATAATCGATAGCGTTTCGAGGCCTGCTTTGCCCAAATCTCGTGATAGTTCGTCTTTTGCAACTGAGTCTATGAGCGACGAGTGTTCGGGTGCTGTAGTAAGAGTTATTTCATCAGCATTTTCAACAAGAGATATTCCTGTACCGTGTAATTTTTCACCGATCCTTTTAATTGCCAAGGTAATTTCTTCGATGGGGGTATTAAGTAAGGTTGCGAGTTTTGAGAGAGATAAAGGCTCACCCTTCCAAAATAAGAGTGCGGTTACCTGTCCATCGAGGGTATTGTGTGTTTCGTTTTCCATAAGTCTTTATTCGTATCGAGGTACGTTTAAGCTATTTGTCTCCATGCTTATATCTGCAAAGTGTTCATTTTGGACAACCGATATCGATCCTTGTTTAACGAGCTCAAGCATTGCGAGGAACCCAACAATGATATTTACCCTTTCCCCTGTTCCGTGTTTTGAAAATTCTTTAAAACTCATCTTAATCCCTGCGGTTACTCGTTCTACAAGGCTTGTGATCATTTCTTCAAGGCTAATGACTTTCTGTACGACCGCTTTTGGTAATTGGTCTTTTTTGGGAAATGTTTTAAAAAGATTTCGAATTGCTTCAACAAGGCCGGTCGTTGTTGTTTGAGTGTCAGGCGAAAAGACAATGGTCTGAGGTCGGTAGATTGGCTCACGCATAATGTTTCGTCCAAACCGCATTGCTATGTGGAGTGAGAGGTCTTTATACTTTTGATAGAGAGCAAGCCTCTGTTCCAAATCTGCAATATTCCCCTGTTCTTCATTTGTGAGCACGAGCGTTGGTAGCAGCGATTTTGATTTAATAAGCAGGAGCGTTGAGGCTATGAGGATGAATTGAGCATTGTCAGCAATCGGGTATTCACCCATCGAACGGACGTGTGTGATGTAGTCATCTGCAACCTGAGCGAGTGACACCTCGCTAATAAAAAGCTTACGCTTCTCAATTGATTCAAGAAGGAGTTCGAGGGGCCCTTTAAAACTTTGTTGTTCGACCAGGAATGCCATATATACTTTGATTATAGCAGACAGAATGAAAGGAGCTAAACAATATATGCTTAGCTCCTTTCACCTCTTCTATTTTAGATGTTTTGCCATTGAAATCACGTCTAAATATCGATTATTTTGGAATATAACACCAATTTTTCTACCCTCGGTTATGTAGCCTGATCGTTCGTAGAGGTTTTTTGCCGGATTTTCCGTGATAACTTCGAGTTCAATTCGCAAAATACCTATAGCGTGAGCCAGTGCTTCGATCTTATGCATAAGCTCTGTGCCTATTCCTTTACCACGAAACTCCTTTTTTACAGCGATGATGAGGTGTGCACAATGTTTCGATTTCTTGTATTGTGGAATCTTGAGAATGGTATACCCAACAAAGGTTCCATTAAAGGTCGCAATAAGGGTCTTTGTACTATCCGTAAGATAGTTCCTTACGGTGCTTTTTGTTTCAATTATTTCACCTGGCTCAAAAAGCATGTAGTCGCTCTCATTTATTGTAGAGTTACGCAGTTGTGCAAACGATCTAAAATCGTTCTTACGAAGCTCACGAATAATAAGACCAACATCTTTTATTTTTTCATCTTGAGAGAAAAACATCCGGTTTTTAGATAACCTACTTTATTTTTTTTGATTCCTTAACCATTAACCCCAGTTCCTCCAATTGTCCTTTTGAAACTTCTGAAGGTGATTCCATCATAAGCTCTCGACCTTCACCTGTTTTTGCAAAAGCGATTACTTCACGAATGTTTGGTTCATTTTGAAGGATCGCCATAACTCGGTCCAACCCCCATGCAATACCACCGTGTGATGGTGCTCCGTAGCCAAGTGCTTCAAGCATGTGCCCAAAACCTGAGTGTATTTTTGCTTCATCGTAACCCATAATTTCAAGCACCTTACGAAGTGCTGCGGGATTATGGTTTCGAATTGATCCACCACCAGCTTCAAATCCATTGAGAACGATGTCGTATTGTGTTGTGAGGATATCTGCCACGTTTTCCTTATTCATGAGCATGTTCATGTGTTCAGGTTTTGGTGCTGAAAATGGATTGTGACTAAATGTCCAACCATCCGTATCTGTTTTCTCGAAGAATGGAAAGTCAGTAACCCAACAGAATGCCAAAAGATTTGGATCAGTTTTATCGGTACGTATATCAGGCTTATCGCTGTTGTACTTTTCCATTGCCTCTTTGTAGGTAAAACGTGGAAATGGAATTTCTTGAATTTTCTTTTCTGGAGTAATTGTCTTCACAAGTTCAATGAGTAGTTTTTCATTGAGTGCCATAACGTCTTCCCTATTCACAAAACTCATTTCCATATCGAGCTGGGTGAATTCAGGTTGACGGTCGCCGCGAGAATCCTCATCACGCAAACATCGGGCGATTTGGAAATATTTTTCAAAACCAGAAACCATCAAGAGTTGTTTGTACTGTTGAGGTGATTGTGGGAGCGCGTAAAATTTTCCATTTTCAAGACGTGAGGGTACAAGGAAGCCTCGTGCACCATCGTGCGTGAATTTTGTAAGGAGTGGGGTTTCGATTTCAATAAAACCTTCTTTTGTAAGCCAATTTCGAACAAACATGGTCACAGCGCTTCGTACGCGAAAATTCTTCTGAAGTCGTGGTCGACGAAGGTCGAGGTATCGATATGTGAGGCGGCTTTCCTCTCCAATTTCCCTGCCGTCGGTGTGTACGTCAATAGGAGGTGTTGCTGCTTCATTTATAACCACAATGCCTAAAACCTCAAGCTCGATTGAGCCATTTTGTTTATCAGTTTGTATGTTTTTATCTGGGCGAGGGTTCACCTTGCCGGTAATCTCTACAACCCATTCCGAGCGCAATTTAGACGCTGTTGCCATTGTTGCAATACCCTCTTCTGTTTTGGAAGGTAATACAACCCCTTGTACGTAACCGGTCATATCTCGAAAATCGAGAAAAATAAGCTTGCCTTGATCACGACGGACATCGATCCAACAGTTGATTGTTACTACCTCACCCTTTTTTACTTCAAGGTCTTTAATATATGTTCGCATATATGATTGGTGTATCTGGAGAAACAAAAAGCGCCCCTCCAAATTCATTACAGTGAATAAATTCGCAGGGGCGATTTCATCGCGGTGCCACCCTGGTTTGTTTCTTGATTATCGCAATCGGTGCGAATCCGAAGGATTCTACTGGCCTTTTTTAAGGTTTTCTTTCCTTTACCTCGCCGGTGTCATTCGGGTCGCTGGTATGAATCAATAGTACTTCTTTTATTTTTTTTAGCAAACAAAAACTCCCCACTTTTTGGGAAGAGTTTCATTTTTATGGTTTTTAAATGCGTTACAACGTAACCCCAATTTTCTTACGGATATCTGTCATCTTTAATTCGGATACCATTCGGGCTTCTTTTGCACCCCGTGCTAAAAGTTCAACAACGACATCCTTTTTCTTTGCAATTTCATCCCTACGCTCACGAAGTGGACCAATGAATCGTTTCATTCGTTCGACAAGGAGGTCTTTGGATTCTTTGTACCCTATCCCACCCTGAAGATAACGTGCTTTAAGTGCCTCAAGTTCCCCCGGGGTTCCTACTAATTCATGAAGTGCAAACACTTTACATGTCGTAGGGTCTTTCTGATCTTGTACACCCTTCGAATCAGTTGGTATACCCATAACTGCTTTTTTGATTTCTTCATCAGTTGCAAAGAGCGGAATGGTGTTTCCATAACTCTTTGACATCTTACGTCCATCGGTACCAGGGACTGTCTTCACATCTTCGAGAATACGTTCAGTCGGCAGTTTGAATGTTTCGCCAAAAATATGGTTAAATTTTTCTGCTATATCGCGTGCATACTCTACGTGTTGTTTTTGATCTGATCCAACAGGAACAATGTCTGTGTTGTAGAGCAGTATGTCTGCTGCCATGAGGACTGGGTAATTAAATGTACCAACGTTTATTTCTTTATTTTTTGCCTCTGCATCCTTGTACGCATGTGCTCGCATCAAATATGGCATGGTGACAATTGAATCAAAAATCCAACAGAGTTCGGTGTGGGCTGGAACATCTGATTGTTTGAATAGGATTACTTTCTTTGGATCAAGACCAAGAGCAAGGTAATCAATAACAAGATCAGTGATAAGGCTTCGCATTTCTTCGCCCTTTTGAATACTGTTTAATGCATGATAATCAGCAATCATGGCGTAGGTTTCATACTCACCCTGAAGGTCAACAAGCTGTTTCATCATACCGAAATAGTTTCCAATATGTGGTCGTCCTGTTGGTTTAATACCTGAAAGCATTATTTTACGGACGTCTTTATTTGTTTTGAATGCGAAAGCCATAATCATCAAATTGTATAGGTTTTTATGGTTTTATGGAAGGTCTTTACCGAAATTGCATTATCACACCACTTTATGAGACCACCTTTTTTGTTACTGTTGGATCTTTTTTTCAAAAAACCACCCGATTGATCTGTACCCCAAATCCCGTACAGGTAAAAACCAGCTAG
>CAIMLU010000020.1 GCA_903842365.1 uncultured bacterium | reverse complement strand
CTCAATTGGAAGTCTTTTTTATTGCGGGCCCACTCCGACTCGAACGGAGAACGATGGTTTTGGAGACCACTGTTTTACCATTGAAACTATGGGCCCTTCGATGGGCATTCTAACACGAAACTCTTTTTTCTCAATCCTGACTTTGTGGCGGTGGGTAGTATAGTGAGTGTGTTATGGATCATGGAAAACAAGAACCCCTTGCGTCAAAATTACGCCCACTAACCCTTGATGGGTTTGTGGGCCAGGAACATTTGGTAGGAAAGAATAAGCCATTACGAAAGGCGATAGAGGACCGTAAACTCTTTTCATTCATTTTATGGGGTCCTCCAGGTGTGGGGAAGACTACCTTGGCACGTATTTATGCAGGGGCGCTCGATGCTCGGTTCTACGAGCTTTCCGGTGTCTCTGCTGGAAAGGATGATATACGTAGGGTAATAGACGACCCGAATATGATTGATCCACGTCCGAAAGTACTTTTTCTTGATGAAATACATCGTCTTAATAAAGCGCAACAGGATTTTTTGTTACCCTTTGTTGAGTCCGGTACAATAACTCTTATTGGCGCAACAACGGAAAACCCAAGTTTTGAAGTTGTACCAGCACTTCTTTCACGCTCTCGCGTTTTTACTCTCAAGAGCTTAATCAAAGAAGAGCTTGAAAGTATCGTATTGAAATCAAAAATAAAGATAGAAAAAGCAGCATTGGAATGGCTTGTTACACTTGCAAACGGTGATGCTCGTATTGCGTTGACCGCACTCGAAAATGCACGTGACCTCTACGGAAAAGTGACTGTCGATACCCTTAAATCAACTTTTGAACGTTCTTTTATTCGTTTTGATAAAAAAGGGGAGGAGCACTATGACACTATATCGGCGTTCATAAAAAGTATGCGCGCAAGTGATGCTGATGCTGCAATCTACTATCTCGCTCGTATGCTTGAGGGTGGTGAGGATCCGAAATTTATTGCTCGTCGAATGGTTATATTTGCATCTGAGGATGTTGGTTTATCTCAATCAACAGCCCTTGTAGTTGCTAACGAGGTGTTTCGTGCGGTTGAGGTAATCGGTTTACCTGAGGCGGCGATTAACCTTGCACATGGTGTTGCATATCTTGCAAATGCTACAAAGGATCGGAGCGCCTACGACGCACTACGTGAGGCACAAGCTGACGTTCGTGCGTATGGAAACATTTCAATACCACTTCGAATACGTAATGCGCCAACAAAACTCATGAAGGAATCAGGGTATGGAGTTGGATATGAAAAGTATTCACAGGAGAGTTTTCTTCCAGATGAGTTAAAAGGGAAGGTGTATCTGAAGAAAAAGAATAAACCTCTCGAAGAGGAAAAATAAAGGCACCTTTATTTTATAAGGAACTTTTGGGCTTCATTTAAAATAGTTTCACTATCCTTTGGGTTGAACCAAGTGATTAATTTATTACGCTTAAACCATGTTTTTTGTCGTTTTGCGTATTGCCAGATTTTCGCAGAAAGGGTGGTGTAAAAATCTTTTTCAGATAGGTTTCCTTGCATAAGTTGTGAGAGGTATCGGTACTCAAGACCAATTTCATTCATACGTTCGTGTGAAAGGTTTTGCACATTGAGCGTCTTAACTTCTTCGAGCATTCCAGCATCCATTCTTTTTACGAGGCGTATATTAATTCGTTGTCGTAATTTTTCATCTGGTATGGTAGTCCCAATCCACAGTACGTCGTATATAGGTTCTTTTTTTGTTATTTGTGGTACGCACCCAAGCTCTCGGGCAATGAGTATTGCTCGAGCAACCCTTCGTTTGTTGTGTTTATCTATTTCCCCTGCACGTCGCAGATCAAGCACTTGGAGCTCTTTGAACAATTCCTCAGTGTCTTTTTGCTCAAGTTGTTCTTGCTCACCTGGTTGTATTGTGATTTCTGGGAAATGAGAATTTTCAATAAGGGCTGATACGTAAAAACCAGTACCACCACAAATGACTGGAACTCGTCCGCGAGAAATAATCTCTTTTATTGCTTTCTGTGCACCAAGTACCCAATCACTAACCGTAAACCTTTCTTTTGGATCTGCAACATCGAGGAGGTGATGAGTCACACCCATCATTTCTTCTTTGGTGATTTTCCCTGTTCCTAGATCAAGACCTGTATATACTTGTCGCGAGTCTGCGGAAATAATTTCACCATTGAGTTTCAAGGCAAGAAGGACTGCGAGATCACTCTTTCCTGTTGCTGTCGGCCCGACTACACAGATGATTTTTGGTAATTGAGTCATAATTACATTAACGGTACCAGAAATAAAAAAAACCGCACTCGGTCTCAGGTCATATTGAGTGACGAAAGACCGAATGCGGAGAACTTACAGAGACCAAGCGAATAAACCCGTAAGCCTGTCACTCTTCATTCCCTTGAAGATGGCACAGACAACGACTTTATCCCCAACTTGAGGCGGTAAGGAACTATCCCAGACACATCCATATCGATCATCAGTTGCAAACCCAACAGTGGGTCCATTTTCAATGTGCGCTATTGTGAGTCCAGGAAAATTCTTTACGACTATTCCTGTATGTTTCTGAAAGAAAGGGTTGTAATGGAAATAGAGTCTCCGTAGAAACGGTGATCTAATCCATTTCAGCCTTTTCTTGACCTTTTCTGCTTCTGCAGGGGAAAGTATCCCTCGCAACTCTTCCTGATTCGGATTCATGGTTTGCAAAAGGACTATATTGTCAATAATATAAAAAGTCAAATAAGTATCTTACCGGTTAGGTAGGTATTTTTTTTCAACAAGAAACCTAAAAAGGCTTTGCAAGTCAATTGCTGCTGGGTCATAAGCTGAAATCTCTTTGTTGATGAATTCCGGCAAAAGAAATTAATGTAACCGCATACCGCTTTACGGCGGTATGTTTTATTGCTGCGGGACTCGGAATTTCTACCTCGATTAAATCCTTGCCGTCGCAAGGATTTGTTTGTGCCACAAGAGTACTTCTATTTTGTAAACAAAATAAGTCGGTCACCAGCTCGCGGTTTTTCGGAGCGAAAAACATCGCTCCACTGTTCGAATCCAAGACGCAAATGAAGCAGTTTAGTTGAAGGGTTCAGATTTGGACCGCGGGTACGCTTTTCGGTCGTTACACGACCAGTACCCACGGTTGGATATTTTATTTCGTTTCACTCATAAAATATGCTCAACCGGGCTTCGAATCCAAGCCGAAAGCAATCCCATTGCTTTCTTTCCGCAGCAAAAATAAAACACCCTTTATAGGTGCTTTTATTTTTGCTGCGGGACTTGGATATTCGGTCACAAGTCACTAAGTCTGCTCGGGTGAATACACCGCTGCGCGGACTAAGTGCTCGCGACCCCGACTCGGCCACGTTTTATTGACTACAATAAAACGGCTTCGCGGCCTCCGTCTTTCGAATCCAATCCCGCCAGTAAAATAGTAAAAAGCCCAGTGTATTCACACCGGGCCTTAACTATTTTTGCTGCGGGACTTGGATTCGAACCAAGATGACACGATTCAGAGTCGTGTATCCTACCATTAGATGATCCCGCAAGGACACTTTCCTGAAGTGAAAAGGTGTAAGTAAAATACCACAGAGTTCTAAAAAAAAGAAGAGGTACGCAAAAAACCTTGCAGGGAAAGGGTAGTGTGCGGGTGCCTATTTACACAAACGGGTAGATCTGCTGTATTAAGTATCTATTGACAGATGCATAATCTTGTTATGCAATAACATTTGACACTTTGACAAAAAAGTTGCGGTCAAATTAGTCAAAAAAATGTTGTTGTCCTTGATGTGTTAATTTAATAGCTCAGTAGAATGTTTTAATGTAAGAGACATAAATTCGGTCTAAGATCTGTCCTTTATTTATAAAGGACAGATGGTTAAAACTAAAAGACAACCTTATTTTTCAACGTTTTTTGGGTATATATTCATTGACAATTTGACGAAATATAAATAGTGTGGGTTTTATAAGCTATATTATATGGAATACTTCAATATCTTCACGGGAAACACAGTTGCAAAGAAAGTGCTGTCTATAGTGCTTCTCTTCTCGTATGTGATTGTACCCCTCACGCCAATCATATCGCCAACACAGGTATATGCTGCTGGTGCCCCAACCGCACCAACAATAACCGGTTCTTCAACTGGAATTGTTAATACTCCATACACCTTTACCTTCAACTCAACCGATCCCGGTGGTGATGATATTGGTTACGCTGTTGATTGGAACAATGATGGTGTATTTGACCCTGTCGATTCAACCGACATGGTTGTTTCAGGTGCAAGCGCATCACTTTCACATACATGGACTACTACTGGTTCAAAAACCTTCTCTGTCATTGCTCGCAATACATCACTTGTCGATTCTGCTAAAACTTTCCACACTATTGTTATTTCG
>CAIMLU010000019.1 GCA_903842365.1 uncultured bacterium | reverse complement strand
TCCTGTCTCTTTTTTTTCATATATTACCTGGTTCTTGGTTGTCAGTTATTGTCCATTTGCCTCTCTGCTTTTTCTGTTGCTCGTTATAGATTTGTAGCTGTTTATTATATGTTATCTGTTAGTAAATATTGGTATACTGGCGTGGTATGGCAAAACAGAAAAAACTACCTCTTGATAAGTCAGAAAAGCTTTCTAAAAAGCACGTAGAAAAAATGTCGAGAAACCCTCTCGCAGACCTACACGATGAAACAATACAAAGCGTCCTGGCGATCGTCTTTTTCGTCCTTGCAGTATTCACCCTCCTTTCCTGGTACGGAGTCGCGGGACCTGTTGGCGTATTTACACAAAAAACACTGCGATGGCTCTTTGGAAGCATTGGATTCTTTTTAATACCAGTCACACTTGCAACACTCGCAGGTATGTACCTTAAAAGCCTCCATCAAAGGTTCGATAAACTCAAGATGATTGGCTCTGGGATTTTTGTCGTTGCAGTACTCGGTGTGATTGGGGTGATCACCTCACCAGAATTTATTTTTGGTATTGATAAAACACAGTTCGGTGGAAATATTGGGCACTATACAGCAGCACCTTTAGTAGCCCTCTTTGGAAAGTATGCGAGCCTCATTTTCCTTGGAGCCCTCACCCTCATCGCGTCTCTTGTTATGTTTAATGCCGAGCTCAACCTCTCAAAAATTTTGTTCTGGAGAAAGGCCAAGAAAGACGTGTCTGAAGAGGAGGAGGAAGAATGTGACATTGAAATTGCGACACCTGAAGAAGAAAAGAAGCCAGTGAAAGTTCGTGAAGTGAAGAAGCCTGAACCTGAGGAGAAGAAAGATGAGAAAATAAAAAATGACAAACCATCAAAACTCAAAGTCGCCCTAGGTGCCATTGAGGAGGAAGCAAAGTCATTCATCAAACCTTCACCAAAGACAACGGAAAAAGAATACTTGGCTCCACCCCTATCACTCCTTGAAAAGGATAAAGGCAAGGCAGTCGTAGGCGATGTTAAAGCAAACGCAAATATCATCCAGAGGACGCTCCGCAATTTCGGTATGGATGTAGAAATGGATGAGGTAACCATAGGACCATCGGTCACACGATATGCCCTCAAACCCGCTGAAGGTGTGAAGCTTGCGCGTATTGTCGCCCTTCAAAACGACCTGTCACTTGCGCTTGCTGCTCACCCGCTCCGTATTGAAGCACCTATCCCAGGCAAATCACTCGTTGGTATCGAAGTACCGAACTCAACCAAAACAACTGTCGGCCTTGGGACTCTTTTTTCTGCTGAAGAATTCGTAACATCAGACAAGCCTCTCCTTGTTGCCTTGGGTAAAGGCATCTCGGGCAAGTCACATTTTGCCAACATCGCAAAAATGCCCCACCTCCTTATTGCAGGTGCGACGGGTTCTGGTAAGTCAGTCACTATTCACAACCTCATCATTTCCCTTCTCTACCGAAAATCACCCCAAGACCTCAAGTTCATCATGATCGACCCTAAGCGCGTTGAACTTACCCTCTACAATAAAATCCCCCACCTCCTTACTCCAGTTATTACTGATGCAAAGAAATCGATCCTCGCACTTAAATGGGCGGCAAAGGAAATGGATCGACGTTATGACGTGTTGCAAGGGTATGGTGTACAAAACATAGACTCGTACCACAAAACTATTCTCGCAAAGGCAAAAGAAAAGATTACCATCAAAAAAGGAGACAAGGCAGAGGCCATTCCAGAACCAGTGCTCGACCCAATGCCATATATCGTCATTGTTATTGATGAATTGGCTGATTTGATGCAAGCATATCCGCGCGAACTTGAAAGCGCTATTGTCCGCCTTGCACAAATGAGCCGTGCGGTTGGTATTCACCTTCTCCTTTCAACACAGAGGCCATCTGTAAATGTTATCACTGGTCTCATCAAAGCAAACATTCCTTCAAGGCTTGCTCTTCAGGTTTCATCACAGATTGACTCTCGTACTATTTTGGACCAGCCGGGTGCAGAAAAACTTTTGGGTCAAGGTGACATGCTCTACCTCGGTGGAGAAATGTCAAAACCTGTTCGTATTCAATGTGCATACATTTCAGAGTCAGAAGTGAAAGCAATCGTAAAACACCTCATCGATTCACATAGAGACGAACTATCTGATGAAATAAACTTCTCTGAACCAAGTGGGGCTGATAAGAACGCAATGTTTTCAGCATCACTTGAAGACGATGGCGCAGGTGACGATGATGATGATTTATACGAACAAGCCCACGCCGTTGTGCTTGAAGCTGGAAAAGCATCGACATCATACATACAAAGAAAGCTTCGCGTTGGGTACGCACGTGCGGCACGACTCATGGACCTCCTTGAAGATCGTGGTGTAATCGGTCCAGCAGACGGTGCCCGTCCACGAGCAGTCACAAATCTCGCCCAAAAGAGTAACACCTCGACCACTAACACAGCAGAACACGACAGCGAAGCCCTTGCCGACGAAACACATAACGAAAAACAACCATGACCACCGAACGTAGAAAAGCACGGCGTTTAATGAAAACCATTGGAGCCCTCCTTGCGATTGCTGTGGTTATCGGTTATGGATTTCTCAAAGCAAAACTGTTTATCGAGGGACCCCAGGTTCTCGTAAGCACCCCTCTTGATGGAATTGTAGTGAACAATCCACTTATTACGGTCTCTGGTACAGCAAAAAATATCGCCCATTTATCACTCGATGGAGGAAAAATATTTACGGATGAGATTGGCACGTTTCATGAATCAAGGCTCCTCTCGTATGGATACAACACAGTGACCGTATCAGCATTAGACAAATTCGGAAGGAGTACTGAAAAAACGCTTAGGATTATGTACAAATAATAATAACACCATGGCTAAAAAAGAGAAAAAGGAACCAAAGACCACAAACGTGTCATCAATCAATGAAACCCTCGAAGCGATTAAAGCAAAGTTTGGAGATGATTCAATTATGATGCTTGGAGACAAACCAAAAACAAACATTGATGCTATTCCAACTGGATCAATTGGCCTTGATGCGGCACTCGGTATTGGCGGACTTCCTCGTGGTAGGATAATTGAAATCTTTGGACCTGAATCATCAGGAAAGACTACCCTTTCCCTTCACGTTATCGCTGAAGCTCAAAAGAAAGGTGGTGTCTGTGCTTATATCGACGCAGAACATGCCATGGATCCAGAGTACTCGGCAAAACTTGGTGTTAAATTAGACGAACTTCTTATCTCACAACCTGACACAGGAGAACAGGCACTCGAAATTACCGAATCGCTTATTCGCTCTGGAAAGATTGATGTTATTGTCATTGACTCAGTCGCAGCGCTCACTCCAAAAGATGAAATCGAAGGAGATATGGGCCAGTCACATATGGGAAAACAGGCACGCCTCATGTCTCAAGCGCTCCGTAAATTAACAGCCATTGTCGCAAAATCAAAGACCGTTGTTATCTTTATCAACCAGATCCGTATGCAGCTAGGTGTCATGTTTGGTAACCCTGAAACAACTCCGGGTGGTAAGGCACTTAAATTTTACACATCAGTGCGCCTCGATATTCGCCGTATCGCCCAGATCAAAAAAGGTGAAGATATTGTCGGAGGTCGTGTACGTGTAAAGGTGGTAAAGAACAAAGTCGCCGCCCCATTCAAGCAAACTGAATTTGATTTAATGTACAATGAAGGTATTTCACGTGAAGGAGAAATTATTGCCCTTGGTGAGAAAATGGCCATCATCAAAAAATCAGGAACTTCATATAAATACGGCGAAGAAACCCTTGGTCGTGGATACGATGCAACTCGACAGTTTCTCAAGGCAAATAAAAAGGTGTCGGATACCATTCTTGCTGAGATTCGAGCACACCTCGAAAAAGGTGAGGTTCTTGCGATGGCGCCAGGTGCTGTGTCGGCCGCAGAAGCTGAAGCAGGTGACGCAGCCTCTGAAGAGTAATTCCCTTCCCTTACATCATGAATAAATTCCTCTGGCTCATATTTGTCGCAATCGGCGTCGCGATATATAAAATATTTCCCGCATACAACATACCCTTCTTCACTATCCCAGAATTGAAAGTATCTCTCGCTCCTTGTTTGGCACTTATTGGACTCATAGGCCTCATTAAAAGCGCATTCTCACATTCAGCTTAAAAAGGCTTAACAAAAGCACCCTTCTCGGCTAGTATAAGCCGTATTACGAAAAACGAACGAAAAAATCTATGTCCATGCTTGAATACAATGAAATCGTAGTTAGAAAACACATCATTCACGAAGGAGAACCTTATGAAGTAATCGAAAACCACGTTGCTCGAACGCAGCAAAGGAAACCTCAAAATAAGACAAGGATAAAAAACCTTCTCAACGGACGTATGGTTGATGTAACGTACCATGCTTCAGATAAAGCAGAGGAGGCAGAAATTAGTAAGAAAGATGCAAAATTCCTCTATGCAAGCCGTGGTGAATGGTGGTTCTGTTCCCCTACTAACCCAGGAGATCGTTTCAAGATTCCAGAGACAACTATTGGTGAAGGATCAAAATTCCTTAAAGCCAATTCAATCGTCGAAGCGCTTGTATTCGATGAGAAAATATTCGGAGTAAAACTTCCTATAACTGTTGAATTAAAAGTAACTGAAGCTCCTCCTGCAATTAAAGGGGACACCGCAAAGGGTGGTAACAAAGTTGCGATAGTTGAGACCGGTGCTTCAGTGAGTGTTCCGATATTCGTTGCCGAAGGTGACATCATCAAGATAAACACCGAGACCGGAGAATACCGAGAGCGAGTTTCATAATTTATAAAAATCACTCCATTGATAGATATAATGGGGTGATTTTTATTTTTCTTATTTCTTTTATTTACACAACAACATCATCAAAACTATTCCTCTTAATCGCCTCCTCCGCATACTTTTTACCTCTTTGCGACACCATCAACACAGAATGAGTGTTGTCAGGATACATCTCAACCAAATAACTCTCCAAAGTATCAAGCCCTGTCTTAAAATGTTTTCTTTTCTCGACGTGTGCAGCGCCAGCAATAACAAGGTATTTACCGGGATGTTGTGAATAATAGTTTCGAATGTTTTGTGCCATATCTTCATCCCTTGATTCCCCACGTAAAAAATAACAACCATTGTTATGGTTATATTCAGGGGTTCGTACACCTGATGAGTCAATACAAATAACAGGGATACCTAATTCACGCGCCCTATCAAAAACCCGCAACATACCACGAATATCTTGACCCTCTGCTCTCGCTCCTATAAAAAATCGTTCAAGCCTTTCATCAACCTTACCTGTTTCTATGTATGTATTGACGGAGGGTTGATAATTTGCTCGCACCTCTTCGAAAATACCATCTAGTTCCCCTTCACATGCTTTGATAATTTCTAAAATTGTCTCGTCGTGAGTTCCGTGAGCGGATTCCGCCAAGACAACAATATCAGCTTTTTCAAAAAAATTTTTGACCTTGAAAGCCTCTTTCGTATTTTCTGGTTCATATCCCTCCATATCATCAAGTATACATAACAGATAAGAACCATGCGAACCCGCCCCATTTGTATGATTAAGTAATTTAAAAAGCCGGCAGTATTTCGTACGTGCCGGCTTTTGATTTGCGTAGAAACAGAATAATTTAAGCAACAACCTGCCACGGAACCTGAGTGTGTTCGAATTTTTCTTCATCGAACATATTCCACCCCAAGGTAACAAGACTGACACCTGAGGTTATTCCATTAGCAAGAGACTGGGCAACTAACTCAATGGCACCCTGGTCTACATTGAGTGAATTAAGACGAAATCCAGAGGTGAGCCCTGGGCCGCTCTTTGCCGGCCTAAATACAATCTGCTTCTTTCCCAAGCGGGTATCTACGGTGTGTGTTTTCATAAAAGAGACCTCCCAAAGTCATATACTAGCATGGAAAATATAGACGCCAAATTACTAAACCAATAAAAAAGACCCGCATACGAGGCGGCGATGAGCATTCTGACCAAGCTGTACAAGAGTACTGCACGGGAAGAAGCGGAATCGCCAACAAAGTAGACGGGTCTTTTTTATTGGTTTAGCGAGCGACGAATGGGAGAAGTCCCATAAATCGGGCCCTCTTGATTGCAAGAGAGAGCTTGCGCTGGTTAATCGCTGCAACGTTCGTCCTTCGTGTTGCGAGGATACGACCGTGAGGATTAACGAATTTTTTCAAGAGTTCGACGTCTTTGTAGTCGATGTGCTTGATATTGTTCTGTTTAAAGAAACACTGTTTCATAATTGTTGTTTAAAAAGGAATGTCCTCAGGGTTTATTTCTTCGGTTGGGTACTCAATAGTGTCGAGGGCTGGAGCAGATTGCTCTTGCTTCCCTGCTGCTGACGCCTGTGCTGCACGTGGTGCACCACCGGCTCCTGCTGGGCTTGAGCCAAACTGTACACGATCTGCGACAATTTCAGTGCGATACTTTTTCTCGCCGTCTTTACCGTCCCATGAACGTGTCTGCATCCTACCTTCAACCATAACCTGACTACCCTTTCGCATATACTTCGCTACGGTCTCGGCTTGCTTTCCAAACACCACAACATTGTGATAATCAGCAGCTTCCTGTTTCATACCATTCTTGTCTTTCCAGACTCGATTAGTTGCAACAGATACCTGTGCGACCTGAATCCCTGACGGTAGAGCACGAAGCTCTACGTCGCGAGTAAGGTTCCCGATAACGAATGCTTTATTGAGATACATTCCTTGTGATTGCTAGTTAGTAATACAGTAGAACTATACCCCAGATGGGGTTAAAACTCTACGCTTACCCTTCGATTATTTTTTCAACCGCCTTGTCAATTTCCTCAAGAGAAATATCAGCCGTAGGAGCAATAATAGGTGCATCCTTTGGCTTCTCCTCTATTTTTTCCTTCAATACCTTTGGTCCGTAGATTGTATTCTCGACAACAGTGGTAATGAGGAGGTGACGGATAACTTTTGCTGATTCTTTGAACGTCTTATCAATTGACTGAATCTTGTCTGAAGTAAGTTCAAACTTAACCCAACCAAAATAAGCCGTGTCGAATGTGTGACGCTTTGCGCCCACTACCTTTACCATCTTGTACGCGAGAGCTCGTGACTTTGGAGCTTCCTCAGAAATAAACTTCGCGCCGGCCTTCTCGATCACTGCCTTAAGCGCGTCGACCTCCTTAGCAAGATGCTCGGGAGATATGGTCGGTACAAGCAAGTAGCCTACTTCGTAGACCTTGCTTTCCCGCGATGCGTCAACAGTAGTCTTCTTCATCGTTTTTGTGCGATTATGTGTATAAAGCCTTGTAAAGGAAAAGCTACCTTAGAGAGGTAGCTTTTACCTAAAGCAAGTGATGGAGACTATACCAGAGGATGGGCTCAAAATCAAGGATAGTTGGTAATGTCTAAACACTTCTGACACTTTTGCTAGATTAGCATTAATGGCTATCAAAATGTCACAAAACGTAAAAGAAGAGAGGTACCGATGGATCAAACCCGTATTGGATGGTGAGATATCAATCGTTA
>CAIMLU010000018.1 GCA_903842365.1 uncultured bacterium | reverse complement strand
ATTGCGGGCCCACTCATTTATACACAACATCCCATATAGACAGGACGTGTATATACTATAAACTTAAGGGAGTTTTTATTAATTACTTAAATTCCATGACTGATTTCATTAACGTCTTTAAAAAATACGCAGATTTTTCTGGACGAGCACACAGGCGCGAATATTGGATGTTTACACTCTTTAACACCCTTATTATATTCGCACTCTCCCTCATAGGCATTGGATTCGTTGTATACAATATTAATCCAGCAATAATCATCGGAATAATATCTGTATATGGACTCGCAGTTATAATTCCATCCCTCGCCCTCACAGTGCGCAGGCTCCATGATATAGATAAAAGTGGCTGGTTGTTCTTTATCACTTTTGTCCCTGCGGTTGGGGGTATTATACTTTTTGTCTTCTCGGTCCTCGATGGAACACCTGGAGACAACCAATATGGCCCAGACCCAAAGGTTGAAACACCTATCGTAGCCCAGGCCCCACAAAATCCAGTTTCACCACAGCCACAGGCGTAAAGAATCTCATTTAAAAACAACCCACAAAATGGGTTGTTTTTAAATGCAATCAAAACAAAAACCGCCAAAAGCGGTTTATTTGTTTTACTTCTTTGCCTCCTTGAAAACAATTCGCTTGCGAAGCTTTTTTGAATATTTCTTGAGTTCAATTTTGCGTTCTACCTTTCGCTTGTTTTTGCGAGTGTGGATAGTTTCGCCGGTCTCCTTGTTGCGGAGAATAATGAGTTGATCCTGTGACATAGAGATTGATTTCTTTTGAAAATCCAAAGCTGAAATTCAGACCTTGAACGTGGGGCTATAGTAGCATAGTGCCCATAAAAGGGCAAATAACGACACAGCACAAACCCCTGCTGAGGTAGAATCAATTATCTAATTGCGTTCTAAAACAAACATAACCCCCCGACTCACTTTTGTGAGTCGGGGGGTTATGTCTTACAAACTAAAATTCTTTATCGAATACAAATCTTCATCATTCTCCTCCTGTTTCACTTCTTCCTGTGGACGATCGTCGATTGGCGTTGCGGTTTCTGCAATAACTGAATCCACGTCACCTGTTGATGTTTGTACCGGCTGAACAGTCTGTGTGTCACCGCCAAGCGTTGCTGATTCGGCAACAGTCGCAGGTGCCAAGGTCCCTTTTGAGCGAGCATCCTGGATCATGGCGAGAATTGCTTTTAAATCATCGTTGCCAAAGAAGTCAATAACAATCTTTCCGCCATTCTGCTTGTGTTCAATCTGAACACGAGTCCCGAGCGACGAGGCAAGTTTACGCTCCATTTCAACAACTTCAGGATCAAACATACGTTCCTTCTTCCTAATGCGATCAACGGCGATTTTTCGGGCGATCGCTTCTGCTTCACGAACCGTGAGACGCCTCAATATAATCTCCTTGAACAAGGTTGATTGTTCCTGAGGGCGATCAACGAGCATCATGAGCGGGCGGGCGTGACCTTCAGTAAGCTTTCCTTCTGATAACGCATTTAAAATATCTTCTGGAAGAGCAAGAAGACGAAGGCTATTTGAAACATATTCACGACTCTTGCCCATTTTTTTTGCAATATCGACATGTTTCATCGCAAACTCTTTGACCAAACGATCAAACGATCGAGCGCGGTCAACAGGGTTCAAATCTTCACGTTGAAGATTTTCAATAATAGCGAGTTCCAGTTTCACACGAGCATCCTGTGCGTCAGTCCTGATAATTGATGGAACCTCACGAAGTCCTGCCAATTTTGAAGCGCGAAGGCGTCGTTCGCCTGAAATCAATTCATATTCAACAACAATACCACCATCTTCTTTTGTCTTTTCAGCACGAGTAACAACGAGTGGTTGAAGTACACCATACATGCGAATTGATTCGGCTAAATCTTTGAGCGCGGCTTCATTAAATTCACGACGTGGTTGGTATGGGTTTGGATGGATTTTTTCTACATCAATCCAAAAAACTGCGTTTCCTTCAATGGGTGTTGGGTTCATTTCTTTACATCAAGATTATGAAAACATAATATCACACTATTGATTTGAGAAAGTGCGCATTTTGTTGTAAGTTATATGGGTTACCAATTGGTCTAAACAATTGGTTACATATTACTTAATGCCGGAGTGGTGGAATGGCAGACACAAACGACTCAAAATCGTTCGCCTAATAGCGTGCGGGTTCAAGTCCAGCCTCCGGCACACAAGATAAAGGGTCAAAAACAAGACTGTAAAAAACCACCAGCTTTTGCTGGTGGTTTTTGTTTATTCATACCTCAAAGCATCTATTGGATTGAGCGATGCGGCACGTTTTGCCGGATAATACCCAAACACAATACCAATGATTGTTGAAACACTTACGGCAAGCACAACCGATGAAAGTGAAACGGTTGTGGAAACCACCCCCGTCCATTGAACCACTGACGCAATGAAAGTTCCGAGTGCAATACCAACAACACCTCCAATGAAAGTAAGAAATATTGATTCAATGAGGAATTGACGACTAATGTCTTTCTTTTTTGCACCTATGGCTTTTCGTAAACCAATCTCCCTTGTACGTTCAGTGACAGCAGTGAGCATCATATTCATAATACCAATGCCACCCACAACAAGTGATATACCCGCAACAGATCCAAGAAGCGCTGTAAATGTACTCGTAACGCTTGAAGCAGTCGCCACAATATCCGCTTGATTCATAATAGTAAAATCAGCAGAGGTTGCATCTTTTACGTTATGACGTGCCATAAGTAGGTCGTTCACTGATTGCTGAACAGCAGTCGCAGAACCAGCAGTAGCTGCTGCGATGTTTATTGTCGTCACATACTGATCACCAGACAAGAGTCGTTGTGCAGAACTAATAGGTATATATACAACATCATCCCTACTGCCGAATCCTGTACCGCCTTTTGGTGTCGTAACGCCAATAACCTTGAAAGCAATTTTATTTATCTTTATAGTTTCCCCAATTGGATCTGATTCAAGCCCAAAAAGATCATCTCTCACCGTTGGGCCTATCACCGCAACACGGCTCGTCGAATCAATGTTCTGATTTGTTAAAAAAGAACCAGAATCAACAGAAATATTTCGCACCGTCGTATACGCTTCAACAGTACCAAGAACTTGAGTGTTCGTATTTTTACCTTTTGCGGTCACTTGATAGCGGCCAGAAACCTCTGGAGCAACAGCTTTTATTGAGGCGATCGATGCTGTGATTGCATCGGAATCTTCGTTCGTGAGCGTCTTCGCAGATCCACGACCAGCACTCACCGTTACGCCAGGGCCACGCTGTGCGCCCGGTGTAACCATAATAAGGTTCGATCCAATTGATTGTATATTCGCTTCAATTGACGCTTTTGCGCCATTGCCAATAGCAAGCATCGCAATGACTGATGCTATACCAATCACAATACCAAGCATCGTAAGACCAGATCGGACTTTGTTTGCCGATAGGGCTGAATATGTCTCATTCAAGATATCTGATGCTTTCATATGTTTTTAATCTTATGTACCACATCGCGTTTTGTGTGGGTTTTAGAATCAGATACTATTTCCCCATCACGAATTAAAATAATCCTATCAGCATGCTCGGCAACATCCGGCTCATGCGTGATGAGAACAATCGTCCTACCCTGCTCACGATTAAGCTTCTGAAATGTACCCAATACAATCTCCCCTGTTTTTGTATCGAGGTTACCCGTTGGTTCATCCGCTAAGATGATTGCTGGATCATTGACGAGCGCCCGTGCTATTGCAACGCGTTGTATCTGACCACCAGATAATTGGTTTGAAAGATGTTCAAAATGACTCTCAGGTAACCCTGCCGCCAAAAGGGCTTTTGTAGCACGTATGAGGCGCTCCTCTTTATCAATGCCTTCATACATAAGTGGTAACATGACATTACGCAAAACTGTTGTACGAGGAAGTAGGTTAAAAGACTGAAACACAAAACCAATCTTTTCTCTACGGATATCCGCCAATGCGTCATCAGAAAGTTTGGAAACATCTGCACCTTCAAGAAGGTATGTACCAGACGTTGGTGTATCAAGTGCACCAAGTATATGCATAAGAGTTGATTTACCAGACCCCGATGGACCCATAATCGCAACAAACTCACCTTCTTTTACAGAGAAAGAAATTCCGCGAAGCGCTTTGAAAGATGAACCGCCCATGCGATACTCTTTTTCTACATTCTGTATATCTATCATCATATATTTAGTTTCTACGTGCAGCACCACCTCCCTGACCGCCCTGTCCCCCCGTTCTTAGACCACTCAAAATACTTGGCGCGGATGACGCTGCTGTCGTAGTTCCAACAATAGTTTTCTTTACCACATACTCACCACCAGATAAACCTGATGTGATCTCGGTATTCATATCATCAGCTAAACCTGTCACCACATCAACTTTTGTTGGAAGTGCTGTTGATGTAAAACCAGATATTACTGCGGCACGTTCGTTGGGGACGGTACCAAATACTTCAACATATTTTGTTGATCGAGCCCCTTTTTTAATTGCCGCATTTGGAACCATAATCACACCCGCACGAGAATCGGCAATAATATCGACGGTCGCACTCATACCTGAACGAATACGAGTATCATTCCCTTCAAAGGCTATGGTTGAACCATAGCTCACAACACCCTGAGACACAGTACCAACAAGATCAATGCTGTCGACCACCCCAGGGATGGTAAGGCCATCAATTGCATCAAACGTCACCCTTGCCTTTTGCCCCGCCTTTACCTTAACAGCATCAACCTCATTCAGGGTTATGACTGCCTTCTTTTTCTCACTAATAACGATTGCAACACTCGCACCACTTGAAATAGTGTTTGATACATCTATTGATACTTTGGCAATAACACCGCTTACAGGTGCTCGTACAACATAATTAGCAAAAGCGTCCTCTTTCTGTTTAAGTAGAAGTGCTTGTGATTGAACATCAAGAACATCTGCTCCAGCGAGTGTTTCAGCGAGATTTTGTTCTTTTTCTACAACCAACTGAGTCGATGAAAACAAGGACTCTTGGGCAGATCGAATAGACGCAACTGCGCCAAAAGCATTATTAACTAATGATGTAGATTTTTGCATATCATCCCCAAGAAGCGATTGCGCTGATAATGCAGCACTTGTTGGAGAATCATTCTGATCATTCTTGATAATCCTATCAACCGCTGCTTTTGCATCTTTAACCGCAGTTGCAATTGACTTTGCTGTGTTATATATCTCAGTTGCAGAAGCCTCTATGGTCGTTGATGCACTTGCGCGAGAAATACCTTTATATTTATTTATATATGCATTATATTTTGCATTTGCTATATCAAAACTTTTTCCTGCATCTTGAATATACGTGGCAGATGTATCAGTAAGTGAAATAGGGTTAATAACTCTAAAAAAACCAGATGAGTTGTTAAAAATATTATTAAGATCTGAAAGCATAGCAGTCCCATCAAGCGCCATGGTATCAACGACGCCAACAGCACCATCATATGCTTTTATCAAGTCATCATTTGATTTACGCACGCTGTCTTTTGCAGACCGAAGTGAACCCTCTGACTGAAGGATGGTGATGGTGTCTGCGGGTTTTGTTAATTTTTGATACCCAATACGAGCATTCTCGAGCTCGACACGAGCGTCGCGATCATCAATACGTGCAATAATATCACCCACTTTCACAGGATCACCTGATTTAACAGAGATAGAGAGCACTTCACCTGAAACCTTACTCTTGATATCAACCTGAGACGCAGCAGAGACCTGCCCACTACCGGAAACAGTAGATTCAATGGTTCCAGTTGCAGTTTTGGAAACAACATACCTTGTAAGTGACCCCCTCGGCCAGAGTGTGTGAAACCCATAATAGCCCACAACGATAATCGCAATAATCACAACAAGGGAACTTTTCTTGTATTTGAAAGAAAAACGTATAAGGCCAGCAAAGCGTTGTTTAAGGTGTAAGAACATTTTTTTAATATACTTATTAAAGTGCCATCACTTAATCTACCTGGATACTTGAGGAAGAATACGGATAAGACGAGCCTCGATCTCTGATACATCATTAGGTGACCCAATAACAACAACCCTATCCCCAACCGAAATATCTTTGACGGTAACTGAATCTCTAAACCTACGAATAAGGGTTGCATCTTTAACGCGAACCACTTTTTCAAAATTATCAGGAGTTGCGACCGTAAGAAGAGTTCCTTCGATTTTTACTATTTCACCAATGGCACCATGCGTATCAAGTGTTGGTGATGTCATCCCTGTACCCCATACACGGCCTTTTGATTCTCGCCCCTCAAACATATCGTGATACCTACCACCAACACCACACACAAAATCAGCTTTCCTGAATCCAACCGATTGACCCGCATCAAACACCGCGACAAAAGCGGCAACTACAAAAATAGCAGTTAAAATTAATCTAACCTTATGCGACTTATATATATCAGCAAATGAAACGTGTTGTATGTTCTTCATGATTTTAAGTTAATCCAATGCAAGACGGGCACGGGCAAAACCAACAGTACTTATAAGCGAACCGATAAAAAAGGCAATTGACACAATGAAACCAGCAAACATATACCCAGGAATATTTTCAACGATAAGTGAGAAAACATCAGATAGCGCTCCTGATGAAAAAACGTCGCCGATAACAGATGCGTCTGTATATCCAAAAAAACCAACAAGATTTAGAGTTGATACAACAGATGAGACCGCAATAAATGCGACCACAAGAGAGATAATTGACGCACTTGCACTTGAAACAACACCAATAAGGATATGTCTTCGTTCATAATGTTCTATGCGTAGAGAAATTTGATCCGGGAGATCGGATATTGGCGACGTCTCGTATGTAAGAGCAATTATGTTACGGAACTTATTTTGCATACTAGTATATACGTACCTTATTCATATTTTGGTGCAAGATACTTTCTTAATTTTAATAAAATCCTTCGATACCTACTTTTCACCGTATTAAGTGGCTGTTCAATAACATGAGCTATTTCAGCAAACGTCATTTCTTCTGCCACATGAAGATTAATAAGCAAACGATCGGTCTCAGAAAGTGTATCGAGACTCTGTTGGACCACAGCCACATCAACTTCTCTGTCAAACACGTCATCCGCAAGAAGCTCGTCATCTTTGATATCCACACCAAAAGATTCACCTTCATCTGTATCAAGACCAGAAAACATGACTATCTTTTTATATTTACGGACATAATCTATCGCCCTACTGTACGTAATTGAGAAAAGCCATGATTTTATATTCTTGCTCATATCTATGCCCAACCTTGCCTTCCATACATACAAAAAAGTTTCTTGTACAACATCTTTAGCACCATCATCATCTTTTACAATACTCCTTGCAAATCTATAGAGTGCTTGTGAATGAGTTTCGATAAGCACTTCAAAAAAACGGGTATCAAAAGTACCTTTCTTTACTACGTTTTCTTCACCATATTGATCATTACGATCCACCCCTCCATTAGAGCATGATTTTCAATGAAAACACAAACAACAAAGAGGTTTTACAAACCAACACATTAAACAGATGTCACGAAGGTAAGTACGCATGCTGTCATAATCGCACCTAGGAGACCAATTTTTTGATGTAAATAAAGTTTTTCCTTGTTGAGAAAAATACCTAAAAGAACAACCACAATAATGTAACTTTCGGAGAGAGCGGTGGCAATGGCTATCGGGGCAAGCGTCATTGAAAATGCATATGCAACCCACGCTGTTTTATCAAAAACCGACATTGGTATCACCAGGCGGGCTTTTGATAAAATATCAGCAAAAGTATGGAAAAGGCGCCCCTTTGCAAAAAGATATAACCCTGTTCCAAGCAACATAAAAATATCTGTTATGAAGTTAATACTGAGCGGATCCACAACCCGCGCTCCCCATCCAAGAAAGAATTGGGCAGCACCCATAGTGATAGCACCGACAGCCGCAATAAAGACACCCTTTTCGAATAAAAAGGATTTAGAAAATTTCTTTTCTCTAAATGCAAGTAAACAAAGAGATATAACCAACAGAACAATGAGGATTATTTGAGTCACGCTAATATGCTCACCAATAATCAAAAAAGCGAGAATTGAAGCCGCAGGAATCTCAAATGACCAAATAGGTTCAATGATAGATAATTTCCCCTTCTTCAGAGCTTCAAAATCGATAAGCGCAGAAAAAAAGAGTGTGATGTTTACACACATCACAATGACGAATGTTTTAAGATCAAGAGAAAAGAATGATGGAATGAGACGCCACACAAAAGGCAGGAGGAGGAGTACACTAAATAGTGATATTGCAAAAAGTGTTTCCCAATCCCCTATTTTTCGAGTAGTTTTTTGAATGAGAAAGTCACCAAAAGCCCAACAAAACATCGCGACAACAGCGAGTCCGAGACCAATAACAACGGTCATATATTATTTTTTGGAAACAATAGACGCTTTTATAAACGCAGTGAAGAGTGGGTGTGGATCAAGTGGACGCGCTTTAAATTCTGGATGAAACTGTGTACCGAGGAAAAAAGGATGTTTCTTTTTTGGTAATTCAGCAATCTCTGCCAACAACCCATCAGGTGATGTCCCCGAGAAAATGAGTCCTCCATTTTCGAGCATCTTTCTATACGCATTATTCACCTCATATCGGTGTCTATGACGCTCCTCTATGACCTCCTTACCATACGCAATCGCGGCAACAGACCCTTTCTTGAGGATTGAGGGATACGCACCAAGACGCATTGTTCCGCCATACGCTTTTTCAAGAAGCTTCTTCTCTTGGTCAGGCATAATATGAACAACCGGGTGTTCTGAGTCTTTTACGATCTCTGTCGTATGAGCACTTTTTAAATCAAGAACATTGCGCGCGTATTCAATAACCATAAGCTGCATACCATAACAGAGTCCAAAATAAGGAACATTATTTTCACGAGCATACTGAATCGCTCTTATCTTACCCTCGATACCAGTCTCACCAAAACCACCCGGAACCAAAATACCATCATATTTACCGAGGGTGCTAATATCGGCTCCACGTTCAAAACTTTTTGCATTAATCCATTCAAGCTCGGCTTTTACACCGATACTATATGCTGAAAATTTGAGCGCTTCTATAACAGAAATATATGCATCAGAGAGCACAAAATCTCCGGTATCAAAATACTTACCCACAATACCAATTTTAACTATTTTTTTGAATGTTTTAACTGATTTTGCAAAATTTTCCCATGCACCGAGACCTGGGGCTGATCCTTTTTTACGTAAACGTAAAATACGCATAACAATCTCCCCCACTTTATCTTTCTCAAAATTAAGAGGAACATCATAGACACTTTCAATGTCCGGCGCAGAAATAATATGAGTCGCAGGAACCGATGTGGCATTAGCAATCTTTTCTTTTCGTTTATCATCAACCGGTAAAGGACTCCTTGCGATAATCATGTCAGCGTGAACGCCGTACGAATTGAGTTGTCGAATGGCGTTCTGGGTTGGTTTTGATTTCATCTCGCCAATCGTGTTTGGAATGGGTAGATAACTCACAAGAACCGTCATTACATCTTCTGGATGCTTGATTTTAAGAATACGTGCGGTTTCAATAAAGAGCGCGTTCTGATAATCACCAATTGTTCCACCTATTTCAACAACTGATATATCTGACTTATTTTCCATTGCCGCACGATTAATACGCATCAATATTTCATCAGTAATATGAGGGATTGCTTCGACACATTTTCCTCCATACCCGAGGTTGCGTTCACGTTCTATAACCGCACGATATACCATTCCACTTGTTATGTAATCATCGTTTGAGAGACTTTTATTTAGGAAGCGCTCATAGTTTCCCATATCCTGATCAGTCTCAAGACCAGAATCAAGCACAAAAGCTTCACCGTGTTCAGTTGGGTTCATGGTTCCGGCATCGACATTTAAATATGGGTCGATTTTAATTAAATTAACTTTAAAACCTTTTGACTCAAGAATGGCACCGATGGATGCAGTGGTGATTCCCTTTCCAACCCCCGACATCACTCCTCCTATGACAAATATGTATTTCTGTTTTTTCATAAAAAATCTGATTTAGATTAGGTGTGGTAACGCAATACCTTTTACGGAAAAGAAGGTCTACCGTCTAGTTGTACGGATAGGCCTTCTTTTTTTACCCTCATTTTCCTTGTTTCATTACCCTTAGATTCTAAGATATCTCCGTACCGCAAGGAAACTCGACACAGATCCTAATACAATGCCTGATATAACAAGAAGTAATGTTATCTCACCAAAATGTTCAATGTAATAGGCAAAAAGATCCAAACCACCAAAGAAATCACCAATTGATGAGGCAATCCAATACGTAACTGGGTAAAAACCACCAAGCACAATAATACCCGCCAGAGCCCCATACATTGCCCCTGCAATAATAAATGGTTCACGAATAAACCCATTACTTGCACCAACAAGCCTCATTACAGCAATTTCATCACGGGCAATGTATGTCGAGAGACGAATGGTATTGAACGTAATTAAGATAGAAAGAAGCGCAAGAGCAATAGTAATACTTGCACCAATTTTGCGCCCCCCATCAACCGCGCGACCTAAAGAATCAATCGCCTGTTTATTGTTATAGTAATTTATCTTTTGTATTTGAGTACCACCATCGTCAGTCTGTGTATCTGCAAAAAAACGTGCAATCCCTTCATACTGAGCAACCTCCTTTGCGCGTATGTTTAAAATTGCACCAAAAGGATTTACATCGAGCTCATCGAGAGATTGTAGAATTACCTCATCATTTTCATGATGCTTTTTAAAATTTCCCAAAACATCTTCTTTTGAAATGTATTCAACAGGTAAAGCAACTTCGGGCAATGTTTCAACTTTTGTTTTCAAAGCAAGGATATCATCCTCTTTTGCACTAGATGAGAAATAAACATTAATATCTACACGCGACTCAACCTCATGTATTGAGGCTTCAAGAAGGGCGTTAATAAAAATAGTAGAACCAAATACAAAGAGTGTTACGGTCATAATAAGCACTGAAGCAAGGGAAACAAAACCGTTTCTCCAAAAACCAATAAACCCTGCTCTTGCCGTCCTCTTGAAATTCGACCAAATTGTCATGATGTTTTTATTTTAAATGGTATTAAAGTGCGTACTTACCGTCCTTATTATCTCGAATAATCTTCCCTTTCTCCATTGTTATGACGCGTTTTCCAATTGCATCAACTACGTCCTTGTTGTGAGTTGTAAGGATAACTGTTGTGCCAAGCGAATTAATTCTTTTCAAGATTTCAACAATTTCTCGCGCATTAATTGGATCAAGATTTCCTGTTGGTTCATCAGCAATAACTACATCTGGTTGATTAATAATCGCACGGGCAATAGCAACACGCTGCTTCTCACCGCCAGAAAGTTCATGTGGAAAATTCCAAATTTTTTTACGAAGATCAACAAGACTTAGTACGTGTGGTACATCAGCTGCAATTTCTTCGTCTGTACGGCCAGCAGCTTCCATTGCAAACGCAACGTTCTCAAAAACCGTTTTGTTTGGAATGAGTTTGAAATCCTGAAACACCGTACCTATGCGTCTTCGATATTTAGGAATATCGCGTCTACGCAATCGACTCACATCGAACTTTTCAAATAAGATAGTTCCATGGGAAGGCTTTTCCTCAAGAAGAAGCATCTTTATGAGCGTTGATTTACCAGCACCAGAATGACCAACGATGGTAACAAATTCCTGTGAATTGACAGTGAAAGAGACCTCATCAAGGGCGATTGAATCATCCGAATATATTTTAGACACCTTGTCGAAATGTATCACAGCTTTATATGTATTCAATGAGTAAACTACGTATCCAGTATACGCTCTTATGTGTTAATCTGAAACCCTTTACAAGGTTTTCTCAGCATCGATGAAACTTTCAATATCACCACCGAGAACAGCCTCAACGTTTGATGTCTCAACACTAGTTCGGTGATCCTTTACCATTTTGTATGGATGAAGCACGTATGATCTAATTTGATTTCCCCACTCTACATCAGTCGTCTTTGATATATACACCCCTGCTTCTTTTGATTTGCGCTCATCTTCGCGAAATTTGTAAATGCGAGCCTTAAGAATATCCATCGCACGATCACGATTCTGTGCCTGTGAACGTTCAGTATCAGCATGTGCTGCTATCTTTGTTGGGATATGAACCAAACGCACTGCAGTTTCACGTTTATTCACATTCTGTCCCCCAGGGCCACCTGATCGAGAAAACTCAATTCTAATTTCTTCAGGCGGGATATCAATCGATACCATCTTATCAAATTTTGGAACCACCTCAACAAGTGAAAATGACGTCTGCCTTAATTTTTTTGCATTAAACGGTGATATGCGGACTAGTCTATGGACACCAGACTCATTCTTTAGTGTGCCATACGCACCCCGACCCTCAACCTCAATAGTTACATTTCTGTATCCACCCTGAGTATTTTCAGCACGACTTACGTACTGGAAAGTCCAACCCCGTTTTGAAATAAAACGTTCATACATCAACAATAACATTCGAGTAAAGTCTTCTGCATCATCACCTCCCGCACCCGAGAAAATGGTCATGATTGCATTCCCCCGTTCATATTTATCGACCTCGGATGCTTTTGCTTTAAGCGTAGCAAGCTCACGCATTATCACCTGGGCTTTATCTTTATCAGACCAAAAATCACCCTCAAGCATAAGGGCTTCAATTTCTGTTATTCGTTTTCTCGTACTATCGTCCATAGAAATCGATTATTCAGTAATATGCTCTATATCTTTAACTTCTTTTTTAATCGCCCGTTCGGCCTGAGCTAAATTATCATTCAACCTAGCAACAAGTTCTGATTCAACTTTTGTGATTCGACGCCTCGTCTTTGCATTTTCAACCGCAGCACGATATTCAGCAATATCTTCACGTAAGATGTTAAATGACTTATGAAGAATATCCTCAGCTTCAGATGCCTCAACTGCCACTGCCTTTTTAAAGGAAAGCACCTTTCGCGTACCATACAGAGCAATTAGTATAGCAACAACCATCATAGCAATTGCTGGCATAAGATACATCGAGACTTCAAACAAGGATTTTGATAGAGCAACTGAGAAAGGAGCATCTACAACAACCTGAACTCGACGCGATGGATATGTCTTCACACCACCAACAGCCGCATCAACCCATGCGTCAAAAATACCATCCTTCAGTGATGTTGGGTTTTTTGAATCGAGAACAATAGTGTCACTTGAAATAGGGTTTGGCTTCCAAGACACCTTAAACAAACCGTCATCACCACTCGTTGTTCGTGCGAATTCATATTCCTTACCCAAAACGTTCATGTAGAGACCGACAGATGCGTTTGGGTAGGTGCGACCAGATACCGACACCGTATCAGAACTAGCAACCCTGTCAGTAAATGAAATAATCGTAGGAGCATCGACCCCACTCACATAAAAATCCGTGGTAGCAGGAGTATAGTTTCCAGCCTCATCGTACGCCTTAACCGAAAGAGTGTGTCGACCAGGAGAAAGTGCTTCGGTTTCAAAAACACCATCACCAGGATCACGCCAACCCACAACAGAACCACTATCAATAGAAATATCATACTTATCGATACCCGAGGTTTCATCTGTGGCACTGAATGCAAATTGAACTTTCGGATTTGCTGTATCTTTTCGTGGAATTTCTTTAACAGAAAAGCTTGAGGGAGCAACAGTGTCAACATTGATACGATATGTAGACACAGAACCCTTTGAATCTTTCGTTCCCAGAGCAAGATGAAAATACCATGTTCCATCTTCGATTCCTGCTATTTCTTTTACTGAGAGCACTGAGTCATATATCTTTTTTGGTTGAGCTGATACATCCCTATCAAGAGATACAAAAGATTTTGTTGCACCTAAAGGAGGAATCCAGGAAAACTTTGCAGATCCAGTTGGGTACCATTTTCGTTCATCAGGGTGAGTGATAGAACTTATTTTGACCTGATCAACTGTTACTTTTTTAGGAACCAACGTAGATGCAGTGTCACCACCAATAGTGATCATCGATGGTGATATTCCATTCAAAACATTAGTACCCGTACCATCGTTTGCAAGAACGGATGCATTTGTGACCGTAACCGTTGCGTCCCCACGCGCAATTGATTTAAAATTTATGCTCAAAATCTTTCCAGATACCCCTATGAATCCTGGATTAAGTGCAACGCCCTCAAAAGACACCAAACCTTCTTCATTTGAAAAAATTGGGTCAGCAACCCAAACACTTACAATCGAATCCGTCTTTGAAAGAGAAACGACTTGGAGCTTGTCTTTAGGAAATGAAACTGTTCCCGCAAAGGCATTTACAGCTTGATTAGGACTTGAAACAGCGACTCTTAGGGTAAAAGATTTCCCAACAGGCTGATTAGCAGAGTTCGGTGTAATTGAAATCGATTGTGCGAAAAGATAATGTGGCAAAAAAAGACACACAGCACAAAGGACAATTACATATTTCGCCTTTTGAAAAAAATTCGAAGAAACCATAATGAGAGAATTATACCACATGCAAAAATTGAATTACGTACTACCGATAAATTCGAACTATCGCTCTGTGGAAATATTGGGTTAATAATAGATGCCTGATCAGGTGTAGGGATTCCAATTCCCTTTCCATCATTTAAATAAATAGTATTGTGAGATCTGATGATTACAGGGGTAGCATCATTCGTAATAATCTCAAATGAGAGCATTGATCCTGGCCTCAAATCCTGATCCGAGACACTGTACACACCATCAAAACCACCAGGAATAATTCCTTCATATTCAATTGATGATGAAGATTGTATTGGACCAGAAACCCACAGTGGAATAATTGATGAGCTTGTACTGACTCGCCTGATACTTGCTGATCCCACGATTTCAACAGATCCTGATACAGCATTTATTGAATCACCATGAGGATCAAGTAAGAGCGTAAGTCTTGAGGGAATCCCAACCATTACCATTTCGGGAATACGAAATGAAAAAGACGCATCAGCAGCAAAGACACCCTGCAGAGGTAACACGAGTCCAATTCCAATAATAAAAAATATGCGCTTCATTACCCAGTCCAATTAAATGCTAATATCGAAAAATCAGCTAAACTTATCTTACCATCCCCATTCAAATCAACACTTATCGGTGGATTGTTTCGCTTGTACCAATATGCAACCATTGAAAAATCAACGAGGTTAACTTTGCAATCACCGTTGACATCAGCACGACTTCCACAAGTAAATGCGAAAAGATTTTTCAAGCCAACAACAACACCAACACTCCTACTGTATGGTCCATGTTTATTACCATCTACGCAGTACGTCTTTATTGCATAGGAACCCAAATCAAGTGTCCCTGTGTCTAAGGATAGAGAATATGCACCAGTCTTATTTGAAAGAGTTGTTATGGTCTTTGATATTGTATTTGATTTTATTTCAATAAAGACCGTCTGCAATGGAGCAGTAACACCGGTAAGAAGTACTGTACCCCCCTTTTTTACCTCTGTTTTATCGGCAGATAACGTCGGCGACAACACAATACCGCTTATGTTTGTCACAGTATTTTCGTTCACAGTTGTTGAAACTGAAACAGAAGCAGTTTTTACCTTTAGAGCATCTATTGCATACACCGAAAAAGACCTTAGTCCTGGTTCTATATTATGGACTGATATAGAAAACGAACCGTTACTTAGCGTGGTGCTTGTTGATTTTTGCACCCCATCAACAAGCGCTACGACTTGAGCGTTAGGAAATGATGTCCCTAAAATAACAGCCCTCCCTGTGCCAAGTATTGGTGACACACTATTTGAAGATGAATACCCACCTCCCCCTCCCCCACCACCGCTCGGTGGAGAAACAATGGGGTCAACTTCAGACACACTTATTGACGACAAACAACCAGGATCATTTGGATAGTCTATCTTCAAATCACCGTCATTATCAATACCGTCCGAACATGCCGTAGAAGGAAGCACCGTTAACGAAACTGAAACAACTGACGTAGCAAAAAGGGCGCTTGGAAAAAAGAGCGCCATTAATGCCACAATAAACACACAATACTTAAACGACAGGTGTTGCATTTCCCTGCTCTAATTTAAGCCGAGAGATTCTACGGTTTCGCATTACAACGAATACCCCAAGTATCAAGACGAGTAATGAAGCAACAACAATCGATGTGCTATATCGCACAAAGAATGATCCAGGATTTACGTTGAAGATAGTCTTAAGTTCAGCGACTACCTTTCCCTGCTTATACACCTTAACGTATCCCCAATATTCACCTTCACTTAACTTAAAATCAACAGGAAAATCTACTGTTATTTTTTTATCACTAAATGAAGAAACTTTTTCAGTAAAATCACCATCAGCGTACCCGAGCCTCAAATCACCATACTTATTCAAGAGTTCGAACGATGCTCCGTCGGGAGCAACCGGAACATTTCCAATATTCGCTATATCAAATACAACCCTTGGGTTCTCTGATTCAATGACATCAAGAATTTTCATTGAACGAACCGAGAAATCAGACACAACATTGTTGCCGATCGACAGGTCTATATTTACCCTTGCGGCAAGTGCAACCGTTATCTGTTCACCTGATTTTGGTGGAACCGTGTTTATTGTAACTGAACCAGTATACTTACCGAGTTCTGCATCGCTTGGAATCACCATAACGATCTTTAATGGATACTGTTGCACACCGCCAGGAATAGTAAATGAAGATCCCGGTACAAATGAAACCCAGTTCTTTAATTCCTTTGCTGATCCACTATCCACCGACGCCTTAGCATCGAGTGATTGATTATTATCAGCCTGAACAAGATAAATCGTACGTTCAAGGCGTGCTCCGGGAACAAGGTTCTGTTCTGAAACAAGGCCTGGAGAAACGCCAAAACCCGCTTGTGCGCTTTGAGGAAGCACACAAGCGGATAGAATGACTCCGATAACAAATAGAAAGTTGGTTTTTTTCACGTGAGGGAAATTACATTACGTTTCAAGAATCGGAACCTTGAAACCTCTAAGAGATTAGTTTGCTGTAAAGGTGTTTGTTCCGCTGTAACTACCTGGAACAGTTCCGTTAGGCACGTTGATACCCCATGACACATTACCTGTAACAGCTGCACCTGTTGGTTTTGCGAGATTGATCGCAGCCGCTGTAGGGGTTGTTGAGAGAGCGGTACCACCTGTTGCATACGTAAATGTTGATGAGGCGTATTTTTGGTTTCCAACAGTCAATGTGTTAATACCACTTGTCATATCAGTACCTGAGATAAGAGGATCCATTGTACTGTTACCTGTATTTGTAACAGTTGTTGTTGAGTTCACTGCAGCGGTGTTTGATCCGGCAGCAAGAGTTCCGTAGTTCATAGAAGCTGTGACATCAAGAGCCTTGAGAGTATTAACTTCGGCAAGTCCAGAGCCACTTGTGGTTGCAACACCGTCACCAGCTGCAATGTCTGCAGTCCATGTCTGAGCAGCGTATGTTCCTGAGTCTGTAGGATCAGCGTAGTACTGAAGAGCAGTAGAACAGACATAATCAGCAGCAGTGTCAGATCCTCCAGTACAGGTTCCAGAAACAACTGTACATGTCACCGCTGGGTAACAGTTACTATTGTTTGCCTGACCAATAGTGTTACAAGAGCTCGTTGCAATACCGTTTCTATGGAAGTCAGCTGAAACAGCAGCGATTGTTGAACAACCGTTTGCGTCAGTTACGGTGGAAGTTGCGTAAACAGTTCGAGTGGTGTTCTCGGTTAACGTTATTGCTGCTCCACTATTAAAGGTCACACCGCTCACCACAGGTGCAGCGTTTGATACCGTGACCGATGTTGAGACCGCGTCAGCTGCGACATTTGCAACAAAGGCAATAACACCAACAAGTATAATTGAGCTTGCGATGATTGCTTCAATGCGAGATTTAAAAAGTACTTTAGTCATTTATTTATTAATTACGTTTCTATTTTATCATATCTACTATCAATTGTGTTATCCACAGATGGATTTTATTTTAAGGTCCAGCTGTAAATGTTATTGAACCTGAATACGCACCAGTGCGTGTACCATTCGGCACACCAATCCCCCAATATATTGGAGAGGTTGTTGTTGCAATAACTTTTTTTGCAAGTCCCAGTGGAAGATTCGTCGGGACCGTGGTAAGCGCGACACCACCAGATGTATAAACAAAGTTGGATGAAGCATATTTTTGACTACCGACCGCAATAGCACCTCCACCGCTTGTCATATTTGCACCAGAAAGCGCAAGGTTTGTTGTTGTGTTACCCGTGTTTGTAACCGTGGTTGTCGCATTTAGGGAGCCAGTATTTGTGCTCGGTGAGAGCGTCCCGTATGAAATCGAAGGCGTAACATCAATCGCATAGAGCGATGCCATTTCTATCGAACCACTCGCAGGGGTTCCTGTTGCAACACTATCAACAGGTGTCATTGAACATGACCACGTATCAGCACTATTAGGAGAACCAACATCGGTCGGCTCAGCGTGGAACCACACTGGAAAAAGACATGAATACGTTTCGCTTGATCCCGAACCGGCAGAAGGTACGCATTGAGTGTTACCAGAAACGCGATAGTGGTTGTTAATATCAAGCGGCGAAGAAGTCCCGAGGCTGGTGCGATACAAATCTCCAGTCACTGATTGGATATCAGCAAAACCATTGTTATCAGTCACGGTACCAGAACATGTAACTGCCTTGGTTGTTCCTTCAATTAAGTTAATACTTGCTGCACCAGAGTCTATCGAAATTCCAGAAGCTACTGGAAGTGTATTCGCAGCTGGTGCCGTAATAATTTCTGGGACAATTGAATACGATTCAAGGGTGCTGCCATCATTTCGAACAACTCTAAAACAGTACGAAGTGTTACGTGGTGCACCATTATCTACAAGAGAAAAATCCCACACACCGCTTTGCCCATCATAAATTGATGTTGATGATGCGTTTGTAAAAGAATTTGCCTCCTGATACGTCTCGTACACCCTTGTTTTTGTACCACTCTGCGGATCTGTAGATGTTGGAGCAACCTGAGCACCAGTCACAAGGGATGCATTATCATTCCATGCAATAACCGATGCATTTGTCACATCAGTATACGCCTCACCTACAAAGGAAGCGTCACATGAACCAACCCTTGAGGAAAATTGAAGTTTGAATGAGTCTTGATTTTGAACCAAACTAGAACCATTAACGTCAAGAACCATGCGCAACCTAAAAGGTGCATTTATGCTTGGCGCTATTGCCAAGGTATTTGCAAGAGCAAGAGGCGTAGATGCAGCAAGATTATCTGTATTACTGAAAAATCTATACGCGGATTGAGATATCGCCATTTCACTCCATCCAACTGTCATAAAAAATCTTACGTTTGTATCACCTGCAGCACTCTCTTGGTAAAGCGCGACTCCTTCGCCTGGTTTAAGGATAATCTGATCACCAGATGGAACAAGAGAATGATGCCCACTACTCGTTCCGCCCACTGTCGCTGGTGCAGACAAACTGAAGATACGTGAACCAGTAACCCCTGAATAAGTCACCGTTGAACCTCTACGGAGATCAGCACCGCTCGCTGCTGTTGTTGATATTTTTTTAGGAATATTTGCGGGAACAACAAGGGTACCTCCTGACGCGCTTGTAATCCTACGTATTACCACCTGCTGAAACACTGGTGATGTTGCAGCGCCAACACGTGTGGCATGGAGACCAATTCGATTAACAAGATACACCTTGCCAGATGCGACTGGATTTAAAAAAGAGCTGTAAACATATCCCGAGGTCAAACTACCCGTCATTGAACCGAACGAAGCAATAAGTTCACCTTTAGGGCTTGGAACTATTGCTGTTTCAGCCCATTCAATATTTAAACGAACCCTAAAATCAGCGTCCCCAGCAGCTTCTTGCCGCAAAGTAACACCTTCACCTGGAGCAAGAACGAGCTGTTCATCTGTTGAAAAAATGTATTCCATTTTTCCTGAACGCTGGTCGTTTGTAACACTTGATATTGTGCCTGGTGTAATCGCACTCATGATACGTGAATCAGTGTTCCCTGCGAGAGTTGCCGTCACGCCAGTACTTCGCACCGTCATCAATGAAATCGATGATGTGTTATTTTTTTTAGTTAAATTAGTTGTAGCAATGAGTGTTCCACCAGAAACCGCTGTAATCCTCTGAAGAGTTATTGGAACATAGCGAGCAGTGTTTACAGCATCAACAGAAAAGCCAACACGTTTAATAATCGATGTCTTCCCTGAACCAATAGGATTAAAAAAAGATGCGTAATTGTATCCCGAAACAGTTGAGCCAGACACGTTCCCAATTGATGCGACATATTCACCTTGTGCTACCGGCAAAGAAACGCTCTCGGTCCACTCAAGGGAAAAAAGCACCATCTGGTTTGCGCTACCTGTGACTTCACTATAGAGCGCAATACCTTCACCTGGGGCAAGGACGAGCTGTTCATTATCACCAAAATAAACCTCTAATTCACCATTGCGCTGACCCGGCGCTCCAGGACCAGTCATGGCTGCAATGCGCATAGCAGCTGTACCCGCCCACGTTATCGTGGGAGCATTTGTACTAAATTGCATACTCGAGTTGCCAGTATCAACGTGCTTCTTTGTAATATTAGTTACCGGTATTACATTACCACCAGATGCAGCCGTTGTTCTACGTACACTGATTTGATTGTATGCAGCACCAGCCCAGGTGGTTGCGGATGCATATATCCTCTTAATTGTTACGTGCTTACCTGATCCCAAAGGATTGAAAAAAGAATTATATGCCTGTCCCGCAGTTGGGGTGAAAGAAACCCTAGGAAACGTATAGAAGTATCCACCCTGTGCTCCAGAAGCGGATCCCTGGGGAACTTCCTGCCACTCGATTGTAAATTTAACAACTTGGTTTGCACTACCCGCTGCGGATGAAACAAGGGCGAGCCCTTCGTTCGGCTTCAAAATTATTTTTTCATCATTTACACCAAACACAACCTCACGCGACGCTGCTTGGTTGGCGAGTCCAGGAGGAATAATGCGTATGTACGAAGAGTTTGTGCTCGTGCTTAAAAGAGTCGCGGTTACACCCAGGTAACGTGCCTCACTGGTAGAGTTTGCAGATAGACTGTTTTTCTTTGGTATATTCGTAGTCGCAATTTGCGTACCTGCTGACGCAGCGCTTATTTTTTGAAGATAAACGTTATTTGAATAAGTTGCAGTGCCAATACCAACAACGTCAGCGCGAATACTTTTTACAACAACAGCATTTCCAGATGAACCTGGATTAAAAAAAGAATCGTACACATAATTCACCCCTGCAGCATTCGCAACGCGAGTGTACGTCAACGAATATTCGTTCTGTGAAGTTGGTGCTACGACGCTTTCTGTCCACTCAACGGTTAAACTGATATCTTGGTTTGCACTACCCGCAGCCGTTTGGTAGAGAGCTATACCCTCACCAGGAGCAAGGATAAGTTTTTCAGAATCATCAAAATTCTTTTCCATTTTTCCATACGAAACACCAGCTGCCGCTGCTGCTACCGTTGAAATAATCCTCGAATCAGTCGATCCAACAAAAGTTACGCCTGTTGTACCAAGATTAGACCGTACATCCGCAACACTATCTAATGACGCTGTATTTTTCTTTGGAATATTTGCCGCGAGCACTTGCGTCCCTCCCGATGTATTTGTAATTCGCCTCACATCAAGATCTTGAAAGGTTGCAGCACCAAGTGCAATTGAATTAACCTTGAGACGCTTTATTAAAAAGTACGTACCTGAACCAATAGGATTAAAAAAAGTACTATAAACGTAGTTTGCCGCTGTGGAACCAATAGATGGCCCTATAGTCAACGCGTAATCTCTTTGTGTTGGATTTAAGGCAGCATCTGCATGAGGAACAATAAAAAAAGCATCAGAAAAAACTGAAGCAAGAACAAGCATTGCAACAAGTAAGCACGAGAGTGTCTTTTGGATAAAACGTTGAATACTCATAATCATCTTTCAGGAGGGACAGTGTCGTCCGTTACACCAAACCGTTCCATATCAGTCTTTGCCTCCACAGTTAAATTGGGTTCGATATTTTTATGATAAAAAGATTCACGAAGAACTCCGTCATCATCCCCTGCCAGCTCGCCAGATTCGAGCGTCGAAAAAAAGATACTTCCCCCACGTGATATTACCTTCCATTTCGTTTCAAAGAATGAGAAATTAACTTCACCTGTTTCAAGCACATCATGCGAAAGCGGGATGAGGAATCGCCCATCACTCAACCTAAACCCATACACGGTCTTGCTGTCAGTAAGCCAAAAAATAATACCGTCCTTAATTGCAACTGAAAATCCTGTAGAAAAAGTAGTTGATGAGGCAATTCTAAAGGTTGATGTTGCAGGTGATGCCTGATCATCATAAACCCAAAGTGATCCAGAACCACTTGAATCAGTTGTACCCATAATGCTATACCTCGACAGGTTTATCATAGAAACGATTGTGTTGTTTGCTAAATCAGGTGTCATGTATTCCAAATTTCGTGTTACAACCGATCGTGCATCGCCTTCGAGATTTGCAAATCCAATCGAAAGGGCGCTTGAATCAAAAAGGACTTCGGATGTACCGGCTGTTTTTATAACACGAATCGATACACGGGAAAGATCTTCCCCTGTCTCAAAATGTGAAAGAGGGACGTCGAAAGTGAGACGTTCTGGTTTTGTAATCGTAGCAGCGCCAATAAAGTTCCACGATGCACCTTCATCAAAAGAGATCTGAGCCTCAATATCGGGGTGGGATGCAATTTGACCTTCTACAGTCGTTGTTGCCAACCCGACCTCAGTTGAAGTTGCTTCTTTTATTTCTTCTACTGGAACAAAATGCTCATCAGGAGTGCTTGTAGACACAGCATCAATCGAGGTTGTTGATACCTCATGGACAATCACCTCCTCAACGGTTGATGTGGTTGCTGTTGATTGATCAACAACGGAAGGCGTTACATTTTCCACGGCATTCTCCTGTGTTGTTGAAATAGGTTCTGTTATTGCGACTTGAGATACGCCACCTTCTAATCCTAATGGTGTGATTTCATCCGCAAAAGCATGCGCAGTCACATCGCTCAAAAGCCGAGAGATAGTTGATGATGCCTCTGTATTTCCCTCACCAATTGGGCGAAGAGAGAGCTCAAGTTTTACTGAGATAGGTCTTAAATCAGAGAGTGCTGCATCCGAAAAATGTGAACAAACAATGCGAGAACCAACACCATTTGATTCAGCACTGTTTGACGAATCGATATCATCACTCTTTTCAACGCTGAATGATTTGGTTGCTTCTTCGGGTTTGCGCCAATCACCATCACAGACACTTGGATAAAAAATAGTCTTATCTGCGAACACAGAGACGACAGGAACAAGAGCAATAAATATTGCTACAAATAGTAAAAGAACCGTCCTTGATCGTCTCGAAATCATTGTCGTATTAGTATACACGATTGAGCCCATGGTTGTCAGTATGACAAATTCATATTAGTATTTCCTCCACATGTCGGGGTAGCTCAGTTGGCTAGAGCACAGGACTCATAAGCCTGGGGTCGTGGGTTCGATTCCCACCCCCGACACATGGAAAGACGACCTATGCGAGAGCATGGGTCGTCTTGTATATAGGTGTCGGGGGTGGGAATCGAAAGCCGGAACGCACGGAGCGAAGCGTAGTCCGAATTCACCAGAATTCGGGCGTGAGGTGAAAAAGCGAATACTTGGAGCTTTTGCAAGACCTTTTGAGATTGTACTCAACCCAAAAGGTGTACAGCTCCTGTAGGGAGGGGTCGCGGAAATTCACGAGTGTCTGACGAGTGAATTATCTATGACCGATTCCCACCCTTCCCCTCTCCTGAAAGTTGTTTGTTGTGGGTTGTTTGTTGTACGTTTTACAACCAATTGCCTCCAAAAGCTTTTTCTGTTAGATTACTTCCACACGCAGGTGTAGCTCAATTGGTTAGAGCACTCCCCTGTCACGGGAGAGGCTGCGGGTTCGAGCCCCGTCACTTGCGCAAATACAAAACAATCCTTCATTGGATTGTTTTTTATTTGCGCAAGTGTGCGAAAAGGCATTTTCGCAAGGGGCTCGAACGCCGGAGCGGGACCCACATCACCAGATGTGGGAGCGAGGCGGTGCCCAGGCTTTTCTGAGCGACGGCGAGGAAAAAGCCGAGGGAGAGCACCCCGTCACTCATCTATATATAAAAAAACCCGCAGAGCACTTTCGTGATGCGGGTTGTAAGGAATCACTTCTTGAAGCAGTCAAAGTTGGGCTTAAAAACATAACAAACAATACCATCGCCGTATCTTCCTTTCTCTTGGCGGATTTTCATACCCTTATTCAAGATCGATTCGACATGCTTTTCCATGAAACCAGTAAACATTGTCAGTTCCCCATCGGTGAGATTTTCGTAGGTTAAACCAACCGAAGATGAGCATGCACGACGTTTATTATCGACAGCTTTTACACCAACCTGCAAAATAACCTCTGGGGGATAATCTTGAGGACAACAGAGTACGTAACCGGCCCACTCTGGATGAGTAATGAGAAAATCCTGTAACGTACCCTTCAACTCTTCCCCGATGGTTTTAATCGCATTACCAGCAGCCTGGAAATCTACGATTCGCTTGGCAACGCGCCAGCAAGTCAATCACTTATTTCCTTCCAAACTCAACCAAAACACTTTGGTTTTACAATGTACTATTTACCTATGTATCATACACCTAATATACATCTATGTCAAGCACTCCACCCCACCAAAAAGAGCTCTGATTTACCTCACACATTGACTTTTCCCTCCCCTTGTATTAGTATGCTCTTGTTATCAAATACTCCTTCGATTCTATCATTACGTCGCTTCGTTTGTTGAAAGCTTGCGCAAAAATGATACTCGCAGGCTAAACAACAATACGTAATGTATCAATCCAAAACATGGAAGGTCGTAAGGACCTCCGTCTCTCCTTTCCCTTCTGGGGCAAGGAAACCTAGTCGTGGCACATCAAGTCACGGCCCATCATTTAGTCGTAGTAAAAGCGATCACAGCGCTCCCCGTAGTGCTGGTGCTTCTTCTTATAGTCCTCGAAGTGGAAGTGCACCAACAGCTGCTCGGTCATATGGAGCAAGCGCTTCATATGCTCCTCGTAGCACAAGTGCTTCTTTTGGCGGTGCACCACGCAGCGGTGGTTTTAGCCGTCGTCCTTCATTCTCTTCGTATGCACCTCGTCCACGTTATGGTGGCGGAGGTAGCCGTCGTTCCTCGTATGGAGGACATCGTGGAGGTGGTTCATTTGGAACACGTCACAACGGTATTGAAGAACGACTTTTCATCAACAAAGCAAAGGATGTTGAAATAGATGCATATGTTCCAAAACACACATTTGCTGATTTCAATTTACACCCTGAACTTTTAAAAAACATCACCTTTAAGGGCTATAAGATTCCTTCTCCTATTCAGGATCAGGCAATTCCTACTGTCATAACAGGAAAAGATGTTGTCGGTGTTGCAAACACCGGTACAGGAAAGACCGCGGCATTCCTCTTACCTCTCATTATGAAAATACTTGCAAACCCAGGACACAAAGTCATGGTACTTGCACCTACACGCGAGCTTGCACAACAAATTGAAACAGAATTTCGTGCATTCGCCTTTGGTATGCACCTCTTCAGTGTTATTGCCGTTGGTGGTATGCCCATCTACAGACAGATGCGCGATCTCGAACGTGGCTTCTCTATCGTTATTGGAACTCCAGGTCGTGTCAAAGACTTGATCGAACGTGGAAACATTAAAATGGAGAAATTCGGAAGCATTGTCCTCGACGAAGCAGACCGAATGCTTGATATGGGATTCATTGATGATATTCGTAGTATCTTGAAAGAGATGCCAAAAGAACGTCAGAGTCTCTTTTTCTCGGCAACCATGCCACCTGAAATAAAAGCACTCTGCGCAACCTTCCTCAAGGAGCCTGCTCATATCTCGGTTAAAACCCGCGACACCGCTTCAAATGTTGATCAAGATGTTGTTCGAGTAAGTCCTCATGATCGAATTGAAAAACTTCATGAACTCTTGAAGACCGCCGATTTCAAGAAAGTTCTTATCTTCCGTGAAATGAAACGCCACGTAGAAGACTTAGGAGTTGAACTTCGTAAGCGTGGTTTCAAAGCACTTTCACTTCACGGTGATATGCGTAACCGCGAACGAATGAGCGCCGTAAGATCACTCACTACAGGTGAAGTACAAGTCGTTGTTGCAACTGATGTTGCTGCACGAGGTATCGATATCAAGGACATCACACACGTTATTAACTACGATGTGCCTAAGGATTACGAAACATACGTTCACCGCGTCGGCCGTACTGGTCGTGGCTCATCAAAGGGCAGTGCACTTACATTCGTTCCTGATAATAAATAAAAAACAAAAAACACTGCTTTAAAAAGCAGTGTTTTTTTGAGAGCCACCTCCCGGGGTCTTTCCCTCGCCTCTCAACTCGCCGTCGCTCGTCTCGGGCTGGGCACCGCCTCGCTCCCATATCTGGTGATATGGGTCCCGCTCCGGCGTTCAAGCTCGGACGAAAGCCAAGTGATTGGCTTTCTGAGGTGGCTCAAATAAAAATTCCCACTGAAGGGAATTTTTATTTGATCCACCTCCCGGGCTTGAACCGGGGGCCTACGGTTTACGATACCGTCGCTCTACCAGCTGAGCTAAGGTGGCTTTGATTAACGCGATCACTCTATCACCTATCAGCATACCCTGCAAAATAAGACGGTGTGTCGGCCGGGGTCCCTTACCTCTCGATTCACTGTTATTGGGAGTCGGCCGGGATTAGTCACGAGTTACTAAGTCTACTCTGGTGAATACACCCTGCGCGGACTAAGTACTCCCGACCCCGACTCGCCTGTTTTTGTCTTACAAAAACAGGGCTCCGTCTTTCAATCCAGCACGGACGCAAAGCAGTTTGCGTCCTCGACGGCTCCAAATAAAAAACACACCTTGAGGTGTGTTTTTTATTTGGAGCCGTCGGCCGGGATTGAACCGGCGACCTCGTCATTACCAATGACGTGCTCTACCAACTGAGCTACAACGGCTTTTTTCTTGAAACGGAACGAGGGTCATCTTAATACGTTTTTCATTTTTTTTCAATAGAACCAACGATAAGACATCTTAATCCCAAAAACATGGTTATGGTTTACTTTCCTGCCACGCAACGAAAAATCCCCTAAAGGGGATTTTTCTTCTTGTTGCGGGGCCCGGATTTGAGGTCAAGTTTCTAAATTCGCTTCGCTCATTAAGAACTTCCTCCCCGGACTCGTCTGTATTCACAGGGCTGAATACATGACTCCGTCTTGCAAATCCGTCGGAAAGCAAAGCAGTTTGCTTTCCTGCCCCGCAACAAGAAAAACAAAAACACGCTTGTGCGTGTCTTGTTTTTCTTGTTGCGGGGCCCGGATTTGCACCAGGGTCCCGAGGTTATGAGCCTCGTGAGTTACTATTACTCCACCCCGCGATGTAGGTAAGCACTATACACCACTTGAATGGAAAAAGCAACGCACGAATACCAACCTAAACCCTCAGAGTCTTGATAAGGTTATCCCTAAACTCTTTTACCTGTTCATCATCGATAATAGAAACATACATAACATCTGGATTCAATTTCTTTGCCTCCTTGATGCGTGTTTTTAATATCTTTTCGTCAACAAGATCAGTCTTGGTCAAGACGATAATCTCTTTCTTTGCAGCAAGTTCTGGGCTGTGCGCCTCCAACTCAGCACGAATTGTTTTGTAAGCAGCAGCTATGTCCTCATTCTCGAGTGAAATACAGTGAAGAATCGTTTTCGTACGAGCAATATGACGAAGGAATTTGTGACCCAACCCCTTACCTTCTGATGCACCCTCAATAAGACCTGGAATATCTGCAAGAATAAACCCATACATGTCACCCAAATTGGGTTCGAGCGTAGTAAATTGATAACTCGCTACTTTTGCCTTTGCGTTTGTAAGTGCATTCAAGAGTGATGATTTACCAGCGTTTGGAAAACCAGCAAAACCAGCGTCGACGAGCAAGCGAAGTTCAATATGAAAATCGGCACCATCGCCTATTTTACCTTTCGTTGATTGCTCAGGAACAATATTGGTTGATGATTTAAAATGTTCATTACCAAAACCACCACCACCACCGCGGAGAATCTGTACACGTTCACCTTCTTTGAGGATTTCAATCTCCATCCCAGTATCAAGGTTTTTAACCACTGAACCAATAGGAATTTTGACGATCAAATCATCACCAGCACGTCCATACATACTATCCCTGCCACCATCACGACCACGTTCTGCTTCAAGTGTTTTTATATTCCTAAAAGCGAACAATGCGCCAATATCACGTACACCCTCGATAAACACATTACCTCCATGGCCGGCATTGCCGCCCGCAGGGCCCATGAATTCCTTTCCACGTTCGTGCATCCAGCGCACAACACCATCACCACCGTCGCCTGCTTTGAGGCGTATATTGATTTCATCTACAAATGCCATAATGACGATAGATTATAACAAAAACACGAAAAAAGCGAGGGGTCAAAATAAACAAAAAAAATCGCTATGGAAACTGTATTCCATAGCGACCCCGATTAACCTACAGAATGCCTGTCAACTATCCAATCAAGATTTTAGCGACTTATCCCTAAAAAAGAAAATGAGTTATCCACTAGGCTTCAAGCGCCTTTTTGGCGAGCGCTATTGCACCCTCCCTTGAACCTGCGGTCGCAATAAACCGTTTGTTGTGACAAAACAAAGCATCGGGCACACCAGACTCTTCTACTAATTCTGTATTTTGCTTTCCAGCCCAACCTATAGGTAAATCCTTTCTGTTCAAAAAAGAGTGAACAGTATCTCTGACCGCCCTCACCTTCCACTGATCCGCATGAGATGTACCCTCAACAACAAAGAGAACGTCTTTGTACTTAGGAACTATCTCTCGCCATTCGACATCCTCTTCGAGAACAATAAACCTCTTATCTTCTGATTTTATATAAGCATCATCAATAAGTGATTCTCCGACAAAAAGCATTCTAAAGCTCCAGACACACTGCTCGATTGTATTCTTTGCAAAATCAACAGCTCGATTGAAATATTCATTCACAACTCTTTCTTCACCCCCTGAAGGGTTCATGAGCGCGATAACTGAACATACATCAAAAGAATATACATCTGCTATCACCGGTACCGATTTACCAACACCGTTATCCATTACATCTACAAACTGGACAAGGTCGTGATCGATTTTTTGCGCAACACGTACATCGCCACAGATACGTTCACCGTACTCTTTCCAAACTAGACCAAAAGCAGCATATGGAACACCATTCTCACGCTCACCAGCACCACCTTTTTGATGGTGATCAAACCGTTTGTCCGTAGGCTTGTATATAGAACCAACATCAACAACGTAATCACACCGTGAAAGCTCTTCAGAGTTACGTGTACGAATAATTTGAATATCACCCTGAAGGAGAATTGAAAGTGTTGCTACCGCAAATGCATCATCAGCATGAAACGAGCCATTATGGACACCAACCGTGTATTTTTTTGAGAACAATCCCATATCATTAGCGCTTAATTATCTTTTTGTGAAAATACCCAATGAACAATAGATATGGCAATAGCACCAATACATGCAGCCAAAAAAGTATCGACATGGAAGCTTGGTACGAATTTGGGAATAATCCAAAACAACAACCCATTCACAACAAGTCCAAACAAACCAAGGGTGAGGACGTTGATTGGGAGCGTGAGGAGTGAAATAACAGGCTTCGCAATGGTCATAAAGACGCCAAAAACAAAGGCAACAATAAGTGCCGTCACAATACCTCCATTCATTGAGATGCCCGGCACAAATCGCGGCAACACAAACACGGTACATGAAATTGCAATGAATCTAATAATGAAACGTATCATGTACGCTATTATACCAGAATTATGCCACAAATATGCACTGGCGTTCATGTGGAGAGGATATATAATTACCCAGTTAATCGAATACAAAATCCAAACAATGTCAGCAATCAAAAGCGTACACGCACGTGAGATACTCGACTCTCGCGGCAACCCAACAGTCGAAGTCGAGATGACCCTTGAAGACGATTCATTTGGTCGTGCATCAGTTCCATCAGGTGCATCAACCGGTAGTCATGAAGCAGTAGAGCTCCGTGACAAAGCAGAACGTTACGGTGGCAAAGGCGTTGAAAAGGCGGTCTCAAATGTAAACAGTGCAATCGCACAGGCTATTGTTGGCAATGAGTTCACACAAAGCACAATCGATAAAGCTCTGATTGATCTTGATGGAACAAAAAATAAAGGTAACCTCGGTGCAAACGCTATCCTCGGTGTTTCACTTGCATTCGCCCATGCAACAGCAAAATCAAAGAAACAGGCACTTTACGAATACTTCCACGAAATTAGCGGTAGCACCGAAAAGATGCGACTTCCTGTTCCTATGATGAATGTTATCAACGGTGGCAAACATGCGGAAAACTCAACTGACCTTCAGGAGTTCATGATTGTTCCATTGGGCGCACCAACATTCAAAGAAGCACTCCGCTATGGAGCAGAAATCTTTCACGCACTAAAAAAGATTCTCGCAAGCAAGAAATTGAACACTTCAGTTGGAGACGAAGGCGGTTATGCACCAGCTCTTCCAAACAATACCGCGGCTATTGAAACCATCATTGAAGCGATCCAGAAAGCTGGATATACCCCAGGTCATGATGTTGCCATTGCAATTGACGCAGCGGCAACCGAGCTTTATCAGGACGGTGTTTACAACCTCGCAACTGAAAACAAGAAACTCACTTCAAAGGAAATGGTTGAGTTCTACGCAGAATGGCTCAAGAAGTACCCGATTGTTTCAATTGAAGACGGTTTATCAGAAGACGACTGGGAAGGATATGAGCTCAAGACAAAGCTCTTGGGTGACAAACTCCAAATCGTTGGCGACGACCTCTTTGTAACAAATGTTGAGCGCCTCCAGCAAGGAATTGATCGCAAGGTTGGTAATTCGATTCTCATCAAGGTAAACCAGATCGGAACTATTACTGAAACCATTGCAGCTATCAAGCTCGCGCATGACAATGGATACACTTCAATTGTCTCGCATCGCTCAGGTGAAACCGAAGACACCACCATCGCAGACTTGGTTGTTGGACTTGGTACCGGACAGATTAAAACAGGCTCTCTCTCTCGAACTGACCGAATCGCAAAGTACAATCAGCTCCTTCGTATTGAAGAAGCGCTTGGCGACAAGGCGGTGTACCCAGGAAAGAGTGCCTTTAAAATTCAAAAATAAGGAAAAAGAAAAGATGAGCGGAAAGCAAAGCTTTCCGCTCATCTTTTGTATAAAAATACCCCTGAACGCTTATAAACATTCAGGGGTATACCTCGTGAAATTACCCAGTCCTACTTGGATCAAAAAAAGGATCATTGGATATCGCATACACCTGAACAAGGAATGCATCAGCACCCTCAATACTCGCGTCGGGTATTTCCTGAGCATTGATTGGCTCATCTCTCGACCTACCAGGCTCAGGATACTCTTCCATGTCGATACCGACTCCAGCCATCATCTCTGTATCGATGAAACTCTTACCGGAAGAACCGGTCGATCTTGATTTAGCCTCAATGACATCAGCAACCTGATCAAGGGTTGCTATCGTTTTTTTTGCGGGCATGGGGACCTCTTTTGCTGTTGAGTTAAGTCGCTCTATTTGGGGTAATCTATGGGATTACTCGATTGCCAATGAACAACTCTTAGACATGATTTGAACACCCCATCCATAAACCGTCAAATGAGATATCCACTATCAAAGATGGGATGGATTTTCTACCACAAACCAGTACAATAAATGCCGTTAACCTAATCCACATATTATGTCGCAAGTACAACATCAAGTCGCCCTTATCGTCCTCGATGGCTGGGGTCACCGCGAGGATACTACAAACAATGCTATTGCTTCCTCACAGAAACCTTTCTTTGATTCACTCTGGACAAAATACCCACACACTCTCCTTGAAGCATCAGGACCCTTCGTTGGCCTTCCTTCTGGACAGATGGGCAACAGTGAAATCGGGCACACTACCATTGGTGCTGGAACAGTAATTGATACCGACCTTGTCCGTATTGCAAAAGCAATCGAAAATGGCGACTTTGCAAAAAACCCCGCAGTAGTCGCAACGTTTAACCAAGTAAAAAAGAACAACTCAACACTTCATGTTATGGGTCTTATTGGTGATGGTGGCGTCCACGCACATAGCAATCACCTTATTGCATTCATAAAAGCCGCAAAGGCAGCTGGTGTACAGAAACTTGCTATTCATGCATTTATGGATGGACGTGATACCCTACCGCAGAGTGGTGTCGGATATCTTAAAGAGCTTGAGTCTGCGATAAAAGAAATTGGCCTTGGTTTTATTGCAACCGTATCTGGTCGTTACTATGCAATGGATCGTGACAAGAACTGGGATCGTATTACACTTGCCGAAGATGCAATATTCGAAGGCAAAGCACCTTTCATTTGTGAGGAAAATCCATCTGCACACCTTCAATCACTTTATGCAACAAAAGTTATCGATGAGTTACTCATTCCTTTTGTATGCAAGACAACTGTTGGTGTAGGAGCACCAATACAAAAAGGTGATGCTATTTTCTTCACAAATTTCCGTGCAGATCGTGCACGTGAATTGTCAGAACGCATTATCGCAAAGAGAGATGAACTTGAACTTTGTTTTGCAACACTTGCTGAATATAAATCAGAATACAATACCCTAGTCGCCTTCCCACCTCTCGCACCAAAAACAACAATCGCAAAAGAGGTTTCAAACGCAGGTTTTACCCAAGCTCACCTCGCGGAGACAGAAAAATTTCCCCACGCAACTTATTTTCTGAATGGTGGTGTTGAAAAACCATACCCAGGCGAAAAGCACATCCTCCTTGCAAGTCGCAAGGATGTAAAAACACACGATGAAGCACCTGAAATGCGTGCCGAGGCAATCGCTGATAAAGCAATTGAGGAAATTGAAGCGGGCACCAATTTCATCTTCATTAACTTTGCAAACGCAGATATGGTTGGACACACTGCAAATGTACCAGCAATCATCAAGGCAGTTGAAACAGCAGATAAAAATCTTGAACGCGTAGTTACAGCCCTTACAAAACGTGGCGGTGTAGCATTTGTGACCGCTGACCATGGTAATGCTGAATTAAATATTGACCCAGAGACAGGTGAAAAACACACATCACACACATTGAATCTCGTTCCAGCAATTATCACTCTTCCTAATGTATTCCTCCGTGCAGAAGGAGGTCTCGCAGATATCGCCCCAACCATCCTTGAACTCATTGGGCTCCAGAAACCAGAAGCAATGACCGGTGTTTCACTTATTGAAGAGTGGAAATAACTCATACAAAAAAACGCCCTTGGGCGTTTTTTTTGTATGAGTTATTTCCTATGAATCAATCTCTATATCATCAACCTTCGCCAATCTATTCTCAATAACACTCAATCGTTCCTCTATACGAACGAGCGTTGCTATCTCCGAATGAACCTCGGACTCAGTTTTTGCTTCAAGCTTATGCTCATGTTTGAGTCCGGACAAGATAATACGTTCACCAATAAAGGTTGAGACCATAACACCTGTTGAAAGAAGTATTGTAGACATTGCAAACAGCTGGACCTCAGGGGTAAAAAACCACCCAATTAAATTAGGAGTTTGCTCGAGGACATCAGCCATGTGCCACACAGACCTCCAAAAGAGCACAACGGCAGTCCCACCAATGAATGCATAAATAATAGGAACTCTGGACAAGTTCTCCCGAACAGTATCTTCAAACTTATCAAAAAATTTAAAGGTAGATTTAGCGTAAAATTTTATTTTCGTAATCATATCCGTTAATTATTTTTCATATCCTTAATGAACGATCTCACCATTGCATACCCCCAGATAAGCACAAGCACACCACCTCCATACAAAATAAATTCCTTCCTAAAACTTCGTATATATCTACCAAACACTTCCCCGAAATAATAACCACCAAAAACAAAAAAGAGTGTCCAAACAACGGAGTTGAAAACATTCCAAAAAAAGAATTTTTTGAAACGAATACCACTCGCACCGAGCGCAAAGAGTGTTGCAATACGCAATCCATAAGCAAACCTAAAACCAGCCATAATAACGTGTTGATGTTTCGTTATAAGCTCTTTTGCACGATTCACCTTGCGCCCAAATCCAGGAAATTTTCCAATAACCCAATCACCGTGCTTACGGCCGAGCATGAAAAATGTTTGGTCACCTATAAAGGTAGCCAAACCAGCAATGACACATACCCAATACACATTAAGGTAGTGTGCATGTGCCAAAAAGCCAGACATAGCAACAACGGCTTCACCCTCCAAGAAGGCGCCAAGTGCTAATCCAGAATACCCAAGGTGAGCGATTAAAGCTTCCATAACTATAGAACTATTCTATCACGTATTACCCTTTTATTTTCCACCCATCCTTTTCGTATTCAGAAACTTTCTTCCATTTTATTTCTTTCTCTTCTGTCCCTTTTACCACGATAACCCTCTCGTTACGACCAAGAACAACTGATCCTGTGCGTACAGATGATGAACCTTCGCCAGTTATAACGCGCGCACTATCTTCGGCTTCCTGCATTGCACGATTTTGATTCTGGCTTGCAACCGCATCAATAGATGTAATCATCGAGATAACGTTTGCATCGACGTTTGCCATGAGACCTTTAAAAAGGATGGTTCCTTCCCTCTTGTATTCAACAAGTGGGTCATGCTGACCATACGCACGTAAGTTCACGCTTGAACGGAGGTGGTCCATCATATCTAAATGATCAACCCAGAACATATCGATGGTTTGCAAGAACATTGAACGAACAAGTTGCGCAAAATTATCACGTCCAATTTTTTCCTCCTTATCCTTAAGCCCCTTAACAAATTCAGCATCATTTAGATCGATAATTGAATTGAGTTCAGCTAACACCTCATCAGACGAAGCGAAGAGCATCTTTCTCCTGCGTTCATACACAGTCTTTCTATGGAGGTTCATAACATCATCAAATTCGAGCACGTGTTTACGGGCATCAAAGTTAAACCCTTCAATTCGTGACTGCGCTGTTTCAAGAGATTTGGTAACAATCCCATTTTCAATTGGCTGATCTTCGGGTATACCAAACCTTCCCATCATGCGTTTGAGTGTATCTGATGCAAAAACACGCATCAAATCATCTTCGAGTGATACAAAAAATTGTGTCTCGCCTGGATCACCCTGTCGACCAGCACGACCGCGTAATTGGTTATCAATACGTCGAGCATCATGACGCTCTGTGCCGAGCACAAAAAGCCCACCAACGTTACGAACTTTCTCAGCCTCTTCAGACACAACGGGGATACCGCCGAGTTTAATATCAACACCACGACCAGCCATGTTTGTTGCAATAGTAACTGCACCAAACCTACCTGCCTGTGCGATTATTTCTGCTTCACGTTCGTGGTTTTTTGCATTCAACACTTCATGCCTCACGCCTTCGCGCTTCAAATACGCCGAGAGTAATTCATTACGCTCGATTGAAACGGTACCAATGAGCACTGGTTGACCTTTCTCATTAAGCTCTTTTACCTTACGAGCAATTGCCTGCCACTTTCCTTTTTCGGTTTGGAAAATAAGATCATTTCCATCTTTACGAGCAATGGGCTTATTTGTAGGAATCGAAACAGTATTTAAACGGTACACCTTGAAAAACTCCTCAGAAGAGGTAAGAGCGGTACCGGTCATGCCAGCTAATTTTCCATACTGCCTAAAGTAATTCTGATATGTAATCGACGCGTATGTACGAGTCTCCTGCTGGATCATCACACCTTCCTTTGCCTCAATCGCCTGATGAAGACCTTCTGACCAACGCCTACCTGGTTGCATCCTGCCAGTGAATTCATCGACGATAATAATCTGATTGTCACGCACGACATAATTTTTATCAAGCTTAAAAAGAGCCTTTGCGCGAACGGCTGTTTCGAGATGATGTACGTAACGAACACCTCTATCCGTATAAATATTCCCTACGCCCAACTTCTTCTCTGCTTCCCCAATACCTGCATCAGTAAGCATGATAGTTTTATGCTTTTCGTCTACGGTATAGTGATCACCCTCACGAAGGCCCTCTACAATTGAAGCAAACATTTGATAGAGTGATTCACCCTCACGTGTTGGTGCGGAAATGATGAGTGGGGTGCGAGCCTCGTCGATCAAAATAGAGTCAATTTCATCAACAATGGCGCAATTCCACCCACGCTGGCGAACATCTTCTTTTATATAGCTCAAATTATCACGCAAGTAATCAAAGCCAAATTCGCTATTTGTTCCGTATGTTATATCTGCACCGTAAGCCTCTTTTCTTGATACGGGACGCAAAAACTCACGTTCAACTTTAAATGAACCTTTTTCATCGCGCTCTGCGTCAAGTTTTTCCTCTTCTTCTTTTGAAACACCTGCGGTCTTGTCATACAACGATGATTCATCATGCGCAATAATTCCAACAGAAAGGCCGAGTGCGTCATACACCTGCCCCATCCATGAAGCATCGCGGCGTGCCAAATAATCGTTCACCGTAATAACGTGAACACCTTTTCCTGATAACGCATTTAAGTACGCAGGGAGTGTGGCGACAAGCGTCTTTCCTTCACCGGTTCGCATCTCGGCAATACCACCACGGTGCATAATGACACCTCCAATAAGCTGTACATCGAAATGCCTCTGACCCAAGGTTCTCTTTGCTGCTTCACGAACGAGGGCGTACGCGTACGGCAACACCGAGTCAAGCGTCTCACCTTTTGCAATCCGTGCTTTTAATTCATTCGTCTTTTCCTTTATTTCCCCAGGTGAAAGCACCGAGACCTCAGTCTCAAATTTATTTATTTCAAGGATAATAGGCTGTATTGCCTTAACTGTCCTTGTATTATCGTCACCGAATAGTTTTTTGAATATTCCTGCCATAGTTCGGCATTTTACCATATAAAAACACCAAAAAGCACGCGGAGAATGTGGTATAAAATTGGAGCCTAACCAACGTATTCAACCTCCCTTTCAATCTGTATTTGAGTCTTACTAAACACAGCGAGCTCAACTTTCTTCGCCAACCCAACAACATCCTCGGCACGTGCGTTAAATTGTGCAACAAGAACAAGCGGCTGTTTCTCAAACAATCGAACACCATCTTGAGTATACCCCTTAAGCCCGCAAACATTATCCAAAATCCAAGCCAAGGGCACCTTTACATACCCAGGTGACGTAGGAAATGCTGGTAGTCCAGGGTACAAGGTAACCAATCGTTCATATTCTGAATTGGAAACAACCGGATTCTTCCAGAACGAACCGGCAGTTCCTTCTTTATTCAGATTAGGGAATTTTGCCGAACGGATAACAACAATTGCCGAACGAATATCTATGATTCCAGGGTTTTTAATTTCTCTTTCGGTAAAAAAAGAAGCGACATCTTTATACCCAACGTTTGGCTGGGGAATTTTAGTCAATTTAAATGCGACAGATATAACAACGAAATGCTTATTTCCTTGCCTCTTAAAAAAACTATCACGATAACCAAAAGAACATTCATCGTGAGTCATTTTTGAAACTTCACCCGTCTTCGCATTAAAAACTTCTACAGATTCAATAACGTCTTTCGCTTCAACCCCATACGCACCAATGTTTTGGACAGGTGCGGCTCCTACCGTTCCAGGAATACACGAAAGGTTTTCAATACCCCAAAATTCACGTTCAACAGTCCATGCAACAAATTCATCCCACACTTCCCCCGCCCCAACTTTTACGACAACCGATGAACTATCTTCGTGGATAATCTCAGTTCCACGGATACCCATTTTAAAAACAGCTCCAGCAAAACCACTATCAAGTACAAGAAGATTTGACCCACCACCAAGCACAAAAAAGGGTTCTCCATTTTCCTTCACACGGGAAAATTCATGTTTGAGAGTTGGAAGAGAATCAATGAAAGCGACGCGCGATGCGTCGCCCCCAATTCGAAATGTCGTATCTTGGCCAAAACGTTCCATATTTGGTCCACTATTTCTTGATTGAACGAAGCTCCGCGAGACCTTGCTTCCACATTGCATTCTCTGGATTGTTTGGAAAGGCTTGAATCAATTCCTGAACCACAGATGCGGCTTTATCATTCTTATTTACTTTCATATATGTGCCAACAAGTTTTTTGTAATACAGCACGGCCTTATTACCATCTTTTGTGACACTTATACCTGCACGGAGTGCTGCATCTACTTTATCGACGAGACCTTTTTCAACATAGACAGCGAGGATTTTTTCACCAAGAAGGTATGATTTACCCCCAACCGACACCACTTCAACACCCTGACTACTGAACACATTTTTATTTTCATCAATAAATGAATCAGATTCCGCAACACGTCCCGCAAAAACAAGTCCGGCTGCATAATATTCCATAGCAGTCACATTGATTGGATATGCAAGATACGCCTCTTTGTACACAGCAACCGCATCATCATATTTCTTTTCTTGAAGGTACACTTGAGCTAATTGGTACAAAAGTGATTGTTTACGAGGTGAAAGTTCAATTGCTCGTTTGAGTGATTTTTCAGCGTCATCAAACTGACCATATGCACTCGAGAGTGATGCTGCGAACATGTGATAACGCGCATCATTTGGTGTTTCCGCGATTTGTTTTTTCATCTGATCACGAGCAAACTCTCTAAATGCAACACGTTCATCTATTTTTCCACGTGATTCAACGATAGATACGGCTTGAACAAGGTATTCACGCGCCTCGGAATTTGCGAACGTATTCAAAGCAATAACTTTCTTAAAAGCATCAAAGGTTTTACCAATATCGGCACGCTGTACGACTTCACCCTTTGAATTAGGAACATCTTGACCGTAACGCATTGCTTGAACAAGGGTTTGGGCCGCAACTGCACCCTTCCACACCGAAAAGTAGGCAACAAAAACAAATACAACGATTACCCCTGGAATAACGACACTTTGTGTAAAAGAGTCAGAAGTTTCTAATTCTGAAGAGTTTGCAAACGTATCACCCTTCACCCACAACGCGCTAATAAATGAAACAAGCATAATGAACGGAATCCAACTCGTGATGTTGTCGAACACAAAGAGGTTGTGTATAAAGTACGCAACAAATAAACCAATAAAGATCGATTTTTCGACAATGAACTGCTCGGTATTATTATCAGTGGAAAAGATCTTTTTCGATTGTTCTGCTTCAAAAGGTACTTTTCCACGAAACAAAAACCAAAGTGACGAACCGAATAAAAAGAGATACCCAGCAAGACCAAAGATTCCACCAGTTACAAGCCAGTCCAAAACAACGTTGTGTGTTCGATCAAACCATTGTTCCTGACCATACATTCCAGGATTGTAATATTTGTTAAACACGTAGTTAAAGTTTTCTTGTCCCCAACCAAACAAAGGACGCTCTTTAAATCCTTGCAATGCCTCACCCCACACCATAAAACGCGCTTTTGTTGTGTTATCCTGCGCAGAAATAGACGAGAACCTAACCATAACAGGAGAACTTCGTACAAATGACGTATCTTTAATAGCAATAAAACCGAGAATACCGACAACGCCGATAACGATTGCAATACGGGCAACAAGTTTTAATGCGGGCGCCTTCTTTTCCATAAAAGCAAGAATCAAAGCAGTTATACCAAGACCACCAATGAAACCCAGTATTGTTCCGCGAGTACCGGCATAATAAAGACCGACTAAAAACGTGATAATCGCTGGAACATACAGGTACAAAAACCACGTCTTACCCTCTCTCAATCGACGGACAATCATATATAAAGCAAAAAAGAGACAGAAAAGCATAACTGCAGCAAAATAGGTTGCATTACCAAGCGGTCCATCAATACGATCCCAATTAGTTGTCTTTGTAAAAGCACTAACAGCAACAAACACCCCAGCAATAAGTGTCGCATCAAAGAAACGCTCCCAAATTTGTAGTTTTGTAACAACTGAAGAAGCAACGAGGTAAAGAGCAAAAAGGTGGATAAGGGTTATATATCCTTCCATGCGTTCAAAATTCGACCAAATAGCCTTTTCCGGATTAACTGCAAGGATTGCCGAAATAAGCATTGTTACCACAAAACCAAGGAATCCCCACAATATGATTGATTTCTTTGGACGAAATTCACGAAACCTCAACATAAGTGGAATCCATGCAGCAAAAGCAACCTCAACCAACATCCTAAAAAGGAAGTTCTTACCTGTTATATAAGGAAAGAAAGAGCTATTAGCTACATAGAGCGCAACAAATGGTAACGCAAACAAACAAACGAGGATTATATTTTTGAGCAGTGATTTCATTGGTTTTTCTATAGTTCTTGTGAGATGAACTATACCATATAATTATGAGCGATTTAACACAACCCACACCAAACACACTACTGAAGCCTTCTTTATATGGGATTAACATGAATCACTCGTCGTTTGAAATTAACTAAGTCTAGCGCGAAAACAACTCTATTAGTATTATAGGTCAACATGGAACAACTCAAACACAGAATAATCTGGCTTCTCCGATCGACTGAAAAATATACGAAGACCGATATGGTATACCTTATCACAAGTAATTTTTGGATGAGTGGCCACACATTTATCACTGCAACTTTAGGCTTCCTACTCTCAATAACATTTGCCAACCTCCTTCCCAAAGAGACGTACGGGCAATATCAATACATTCTTTCACTTTCTTCAATTGTTGGATTTTTCTGTCTCACCGGAATGAATAATGCGATTACACGCGCAGTTGCCCGAGGACATGAAGGATCCCTAAGAACATCTGTTAAAACCCAACTCAAATGGATGGTGCTCCCCTTCTGTATTTCTCTTATTTGGGCACTAAAATCTTTCTTAGATGGGGACGCAACGGTTGGTGGTGGATTACTTGTTATTAGCATTGCGACACCAACTCTTGCTGCTTTTAATACCTACAATGCGTTTTTGATAGGGAAAAGATTATTTAGGTTAAATTTTTTCTATTCTATTGGTGTCGCTCTTTTTTACTATGTATCTATATTTATTGGTATAACATTCCTTAAGGACGCTCTCTTATTAGCAACCATAAACATCGTCTCCAACACTATTGCAACAATATACTTCTACTGGAAAACAATCAGATGCTACCCACCAAACAACACCGAAGAACCTGATACCCTTGAATACGGAAAAAAAATGAGCCTCATGAACGTATTTGGAGGGATAGTTGGTCAACTAGACAACGCCTTTGTCTTCATGTTTTTAGGACCCGCAGCTCTTGCTGTATATGCCCTTGCATCAAACCTTCCTGATAAAATAGGTGGTTTTGCAAAAAATATAGGAAGTGTCGCTCTGCCAAAACTATCAACAAGGAATCACAGTGAAATCAAAAGCTTACTCTGGAGAAAAATTGGATTAATAACACTAGCCTCCTCACTTGTCTGCCTTGCTTATATCTTTATTGCACCAACACTGTTTCGTCTTGTATTTCCAAAATACCTTGATGCGGTTATTTTTACACAAGTCTATTCAATTTCACTTATATTCTCAGCATCTTACATTACCAGTGCAATACTCTTTTCACAGAAATTAAAAAAAGAAATGTATCTATTAAACATTGGCTTGCCAATATTCCAAACAATTCTACAGATCATTCTAATATTATTATTTGGTCTTTGGGGAATGATATTTGCCAAAATAACATCTAGTGCATTACAGCTCACAATCTCAATCTTCTTCATCTTAAAAAGACAAAACAGATCATAAACAATTAACTAAAAACACCTGAAATTATAATATTTCAGGTGTTTTTAGTTAGTTTTTAATACCAATAACAAAGTATCCTAATGGAATTCTTGAAGCAAGTTCCCTGTACTTGGATGAGATTTTAAGAAGCACCTTATCCAAAAACACACACACCGATTGAATAATTTTTTTCAAAAATATAGTAGGTATTATCCCTCCACATATTTGGAAAATAAGAGAAAACATGGAATAACCCAGAGGGGTTATCTTTTCAACCTTAAACCCATTGATAGCCAGAAGTTCACGTAGTGCGGATTCAGTATACCTAAAATAATCATCTGGTGATCCGTGGATTTGATAAAGAAAAGGAACAGCAAAAACTATTTTACCCCCTTTCTTTAAAACACGAGAGGTTTCAGAAAACGCATTGTGAAAACCAAAAATGTGCTCGAAAACATTAAAAGAAGAGACAACGTCGAACGAGCCAGTCTTTAGTGGAAAAGGCTTCTGAATATCAAAAACTAAATCACACCCGTATTCTTTGTTAATATTAACAGTAGTTATCTTTCGATTACCCTTCATAAGCTCATGATAACCAGATTTTGTACTACCACCAATATCAAGAACATCACCACTAAACGGGGTTTCTGAAATATTTTTATACTCAAGAGTCCTAATGATTGAATACATAATTTTCTATTTTTTTGCGGTAATAATAAATCGCTCTCCGTGCGTCGGGGTTTTTATAACATGAAATCCATTAAGTTTTTTCACAATATCATCACCAGCACGCCCTGCAATATCTGGGTGGACCTCACCAATCAAAAGACGTGATTTCTGAATATCATTCATCGATGAATCAAAAAACTCGTACTCACCACCCTCAATATCAAACTTAATAATATCAACCATAGACACACCTTGTCTATTCATAAAATCTTTCAAAGAAAAACATGGCACGGAGACTTTTTTTGATGTACCGTTTCGCTCAAACACTGAACCAGAAAGACTGCTTGCATTCACAAAGAAATCAAGTGACCCTGTATAAGAGGAAATGGCACCGAACACAGGTGTAATATTCTTGACTGACAATGTATTCATTTTAAGAACTTCAAATATAGCAGGATCTGCCTCAATTGCGTATACACGAGCATTGGGATACATAGAAGCAAAATATACAGCCGTGTCACCGATATTGGCACCAAGATCTACAATAACCCTCACTTCAGAGAGTGTCTCAAACTCATACTCCTTTTTCACAAACACTTCATATAGAGCAGCAAGATCCGCGATACCACGAATATTAAAAAAGAGAATATTTCCACCAAATCGAATAGATATATCAAATGAACGAGGTTTTAGTGGAAAAAATTTTCTAATGAAAGCATGTAGTAGCACAAAAAAAATAAACAATTTTGAGTGAATATTTGATGTGATATAAAACACCGAAAAAGCGACGCGAAGTGATGAAATCATTTATGGTATTGATATGATTAATTTTTGAATTTTTGTACCAAGCGACCCAAGGCTATGTTCGTCCTCTACAAGTTTTCTTTGTGCATTGAGAAGTAGTACACGACTATTAGTAGGAAGATTAAGAAGACCCGCAAGCTTCTCAACGAGGTCAGCCCTATCACCCTCCCTAAAGAGGAGTATTTTGTCGATTATTCCACAAAGGTTCTCATTTGAAGCAATAGAAAGGGTACCACAAGCCATTGCCTCAAAAATTGTCTTGTCGTACATACCGCTCGATGAGAGATTTACAAATATCTCATGAGCATTATATATTGCAACCGTCTCAGTGTTCGGCACCCCTTTCTTAAAGACAATTCTTGAATCAAGGTTATAATCGTGTACTTTAGATTTAAGTGACTCATAGTATGCAATATCTTTCGGTAATGGATCACCGACGATGGTCGCTGTTACATACACACCTTGATCACAAAGATCCTTTATCGCATCTATAAAAAGATCAGGTCTCTTTGTTGGAGAGATTCTCCCAAGAAATAAAATAGATTTCTGGATACGAGGAATACGCGACTGGTTATTGAATATATCAGTATCGATCCCAACCGGCATAAGAACAGTTTTTTTAAATTCCGCAGTGTATGAAAATTTTGAGGTGCAAAAAACCCGATCACACATAACAACAGCCGTACGCGTAAGGAAATTACCTGCATGATGGTTACGCCACATAGTCACCTTCTTGCCAAAGATCTTCCAAAACACACTTCCAAGAAGCACATATTCCTGATTCATGTGAACAAATATGGCATCATAATTCTCTCGCTCACAAACAATAAACCTGAAGAAATTTCTAATGTATTTAAAGAATGACTCACCATTTTCCTTACCAAGAGAAAGTACTCTCACGTTTTTAGGGAGTGAATGTTCACCCTCAGAAAGACAAATAACAATAATAGATTCAAAGTACTTAGCAAATTCCACAACCCAACGATGAAAGAATCCGAGCACCGGATCCTTCACATCAACCTTCTGCGTGAGAATGAGTAACTTCATATAAACTACGCAACACTTAAAAACTTTTTGTAAAGTTCAAGATATTCCTGCTTGGTCTGAATGGGGATTGGTCGAATATCATATCCACCTGAATTAAAAAGGCGTTTAATAATTTGTATACATGCTTTTGCATCTCCTTGCTGATATATTGCCCAATCAGGCATAACCTCCCTCGCAATGCCAACGTCTGTGGACACCACAGGGGTACCAGAAGCTATTGCTTCAACAATAGTCATTCCATAACCTTCATACAGAGATGAAACCAAGAACATATCTGAAGATTTATAGTATGACACGAGATCATTGGACCAGCCTTCAAAAACCACAGACGAATCAATTGAGAGCTTTTTAGCAATCTGTTTTATATTATCACACTCAACCCCTTTACCAACAATAACAAGACCTGTTTTTGGAAATAACTCAACAACACCCTTAAATACCACAAGAGAAAATGGTATGTTTTTTTCCTTAGTAATTCGAGATGCTATTAAAATAATCCTTTCAAATTGTGAATATTTTTTATGAAGATCTACTTTAATCTGAGCTTCAGTATACCTTACACGATCCACCCAAATAGGGAGAATGGAGATCTTTTTCTCCAATACATTAAATCGAGGGTTTTTAACAAGGGATGCATATATACGATTTGATACAACTCGTATTGTGTCTGATCTTAAGAGAACATATCGAGCAATATACATTCGTAATACATTGAGTAAATGTTCTTTTAAAAAGAATGGGTCTAGAAAATCAGTATGAATCTGTGTATTTAAGCGAACACCAAATTTTTTTGCAACAAGAAGACCGACCAACCCGGTCTCAAATGGATCTTGGGAGGTAATAACATGTGTATTCCAATCGTCTTTACCAAAACCAAACGGATTCCACGCAGCAACCACCGTTAAAGCTATTTTATATGCCGTAAAAAATGCGGAGAGTTTATTTGAAGAATCAGTTGGATAGACTATTGTATTATCAGTAATGTTATATTTGAGTTTCTCGCAACCAATGCTGGTTATAAGAATAATGGAAAGTTCTTCAAAAAGAGAACCGTACTCGATCATCCTAGTGCGCACAGCACTCCCCTCCTCAAGAATCTTCACGTCCGTCGAAAACATGAGTACTTTCATTATTTTTTAGATACAAATTTTTTACATTTTAAAATAAACTCTTCAAGCATCCTTGTGTCTGTGAAGTAGATAACCCTATTCTTCGCCCTCTCAACGATTTTTTTCGTATTAACCGAATCGGCAATAATATTAATTATATTACCCAACAAAGCTGTTTTATCATTAAATTCAACCAAAACACCAGTAACGCCGTGTTCAATCGCTTCTGGGTTTCCACCAACGTTTGTTGTTATAATTGGAACCCCTATAGCCATAACTTCCAATATTTGATGGGAAAAACCTTCATACTGCGTATTGAGCACGAACGCATCAGACGCCTTGATGTATTCAAAAAGAGCACGTTGCTCAAGCTTACCGGTAAATAAAACCCTCTCCACAAGATTTAATTCCATTACTTTTTGTTCAAGCTTTTGACGATCTGGACCATCACCAACAATAACAAGTCGAGCATCTGCTATTTTTGAGATAACAGAAGGAAGTGCCTCAATAAGCATCTCAAAACCCTTCCATGGAACCAATCGGCCAACAGAAATAATGGTTGTACCGACCAACGAATACTTTGCACGCAAAAAATCTCTGGTTTCAATTATTTCACCACAGTGAAATCCATTATAAATAACATCGATTTTTGTTGGATCAATACCCCAATTACTAATTATTTTTTTTAAATAATTACTAGGAGTTATAATAAGTTCTGCTTTGTTGGCAACATAAGCCTCTATCCATTTTAAACATCGAACCTGTGCATGATATTTTTTATGTTCCATTGAAAAAATATCAAGAGAATCAACTACACCAAAGCGCTGAACCCCTTGCTCCCATGCATAATCACCAACAATTTTAAGAAAATATTTTTTCCGCAACAAAAAAGAAGCCATCAAAACTGGTACACCTACAGAGATTGGGTCTTGGGCGTATATAACATCAACAGAATAACCTTTTTTAATAAGATCAATAAAATATAAAAAATGTCTAATTAATTTAGGTTTTTTTATAACATCACCAAAACTAGATACACTTACCTCAATCCCCCTCTTTGGCAATTCATCAAAAAGGAGTTTTGAGTATGTTGCAGGTCCTCCGATTTGTGGTGGATAGATACCTGTGGCAATGAGAATTTTCATACAACCAATGAATTAGAAATTTTATTAAACACATCTTCTTTCATTTTTTTTACAATAAGATTCCAATCATATTGTTCAATAACCATACGTAAAGCATTTTTCACAATACGATTTTTGAGTTCTTCGTCATTGAGATACATCTCCACTTTGCAGGCTATATCCTTGGGGTTAGAAACTTTGCAAAAAAGTCCTGTTTCACCATCTTTCAAGAAATCAACGATACCGCCAACCGGGGTTGCAATCACAGGGATACTAGCAGCCATTGCTTCAATGAAAGAGTTACCAAAACCCTCAGACAAGGATGGGCGTATAAAAATGTCTGAAATCTTGAGGTATTTTGGCATTTCTTTATGTGGTACGTATCCTAAAAAATGAACCCTATGTCCAACTCCAAGCTTTTCAACTTTCTCCTTTAATTCTTTCTCTTGGTACCCAACACCGAGCACCAGAAATTTTACTCGTTCTGGTAGATAACAAAGGGACTCGATAATATCCCCTATCGCATTTTTTACAACGAGACGCGATGTTGTAATAAGGAAAATATCACCCTGATCTTTCTTAAACCGTAACGAAATTTCATCGAGTTCTTTTTTGGGAAATTTCTCCGTAAACACTTCAACAGAAACCGCGTTTGGCACAATAACCACAGGACACGTTGCACCCATCTCAATTGCAAAATCTGCTAAATATTTTGATATTGTCTGTATAATTGATGCTTTTCTAAAAAGAAGTTTGAATAACGGCCATACAAATCGAACTTTTTTCTTTATATAAGGAATCGGATCGCCTTCTTGAAGAGTAAGAATAAGTGGAACTTGTTTATAAAAAAGTTTAAAAAAAATAGCTCCAAAACCAGAATAATTTGCCATCATCGCCCACACCGCATCATAACCATGTTTTTTATGAAGCCGATTTGCCTGTATCAAAGCAAAAACTGGGTACAAAAACTTTAAAAGATGGAGCTTAAACGGTAATGAATTCGATGAAACTTTCCTTTTTATAGCAAACCCAACACGATATATATTTATGTTCCCTAGTTTCTCAGAACAAGGGAGGTTTTTATCGAAATGCAGCGCAATAAGATCGAATTCAATATCTTTTTGTGATATTCGATCTGTTATTTCTTTAATAGCAACTTCTGCTCCACCAACAAAATTTGGGTAATAAACAAAAGAGAATATAAGTATTCGTTTCTTCATTGGTTCGATAAATACCTTATTTTTTATTCTTTTCGGCAACATCAAGGACAATGCGCGAGGTTTCGGCAACCATATGCGCATCGGTCCACGCAGACACCTTTGCTCGGGCATCACGAGCAACATGCTGTGCTTTTATTGGATCCTGAACAAGGGAAATAATTGCGTTCGCCATCTCATTGTGTGCATCATACTCAACCAAAATACCCGTCGTATTATCATCAATAATCTCTGGATTACCACCAACGTTGGTAGTAACAACGGGTGTCCCAAGAGCCATTGCTTCGAGAATTAAGTGGGAAAAACCTTCGTAAGCAGTGTTGAGCGTAAAGATATCAGCCGCTTTTATATACTCAAAAAGGAGTACCTGCTCGATTCGACCAGTTAACACAACATCCTCAACAAGATTGAGTTCTTTTACTTTCGCTCGAAGCACCTCCATATCTGGACCCTCACCTGCAATAACAAGAACCGCTGTTGGGACACGCTGTTTTACTTTTGCAAAAACCTCAATAAGTCCTAAAAATCCTTTTCGAGGAACAAGGCGCCCAGCGCTCACAATAACTGTCCCATGGAGACCCAAACGCTTCTTTAAAGCCGCCGTTGTTGCCTTAATATCTTCCTTGAGGAAACCATCATAAACGACGGTTATTTTCGAAGCATCAACACCCCAATTTGTAATAATGCCTTTGAGGTACACACTCGGGGTGATAATAAGGTCCGCCCAATCAGCGACGTACTTTTCTATTTTCTTTAAAATTTTTGCACCTATAGGGTGTTTCAAGTACGACTTTGAAAACGAATCAACGTCGTCACTTACACCAAAACGTTCAATGCTCTGCTCCCATGCATGATCACCAACGATACGAACCATGAAACGTTTACGTGCAATGTGTGCCGCAAAAAGTGCCGGTAAGCCAACAGAAACAGGGTCCTGTGCATAGACGATATCTACCCCATCCATACGATTGAGGAGTTCTTTAAAATAGAGGAAGTGCCTAATACCTTTTGGTTTTGACATAAAGTCACCAAAACTGAGAACATCCGTATTGATGCCATGTTTAGGCATAATATCGTACAGACACTTTGAATATGCTGCCTGACTGCCAGTTTGTGGTGGGTATTTCCCTGTTGCTATGAGTACTTTCATACGTGGAACATAGTATACCAAAAAAAACGCCACTTAAGGCGTCTTTTCATCAACCTCGATTATATCGTATGCATCTGCTTCTGATTGCATGACTATCACATCAGATTTTCTGAAAACCATATACACAACAATACCAGTACCTACAATTACGCACGCAATAGTAAAGTACATTGAAGCCTAATTATTCATATCAAGAATTTTTCGAAGCACATCCTCTGGCACCTCAGAACGCGTTGGCTCTGGCTGCTTTTTTGGATTGTTATCAGTAACCACCTCGGGTGCTTTTGGGGCCACATTGACCTGCTGTTGAGGTACGGAGGTATGTACTGACCTCTCTGTCGTGCGACTCTGTACTTCTACAGGTTTTTGCGTCTGCATTTTTACAACAGCTTCTGGTTTTTTGTCCAAGACAGGCTTCGGCTCTACAACCTCTTTTTTAGGAGGAATAACGATACCAGCAAGTGCCGCCCGCAAATCGTTAAGATGCTCTTTTGTAGGAGCCTTCTTTTCCATAATCTGCACTTTTGGTTGCACTGGTACGTTTTCAACTTTCCCTTGTTCAACTTTTTTAACCGGCTGTAATGGTTGTTGTCCCAGTACTTTTGGTTGCTGCACCACAACAGGTTCAGTCCTTTCTACCTTGGAAATAACCACAGGTGTTTTTACCTCATTTAATACAAGTGATTTGAGCGATCCAAAGCCTCCACCATTGCCCTCTTTTTCCTCATATATTGGTGGTGGCAATGGACGTTCTGTACGCTGGTTTTGATCTATTTGTACAATAGGCTTGGGCTTTGGTTGAATTGGTCCAGGTTGCACGTTCTGCGGATACGGTGTCCGAGGTACTTCATTTGATGGCTGTCTAAGTTCAAATTTTCCATCACGGGGAGCAAAAGGTTTTTTGTCTCCAAAAGACTTTTGTGGTTTTTGCTCTCCACCCACAGAGCTATTTCCACCGGACTGCCCACGCACAACTTCTTCCACCTCGGCACGTGAGACGGCGTATGTCTTTCGTGATTCTTCGACAATACGCTCAACATACGAAACACCAGGTAATTGTATTGGAGGGAGCGTTGTTGCCGAAAACGGCTGTGACGAAACACCATCAATCATGAGTTTGAGATAAATCTGGTACATACCCAAATTCACAATATCAGTCGATTCAAATACTGGTGAAAACTCTTTTTCAAGCACCTCAGCATCAAATGAACCGACACGGAAAGCAATCATAGTTCCAACGTTACCAAACACAGCAGCACGAACCTCCTCGGACATCTGCTCGATGTATTGGTGTGCGATAGTGAGGTTTAATTTATACTTTCGAGCCTCGGACAAAATATCTGCAAACGATTCGTTAGCAAAGTTTTGGAACTCGTCCACATATAGGTAAAACTGTGGCAGTTTTTTGAGCACTGATTCAGGTACATCGGCACGGGACATTGCGCCAAGGTAGATCTTGGTAATGAGCATTGAACCTAAAAGGTTCGCATTCTGCTCACCCACCCTTCCTTTTGACAGGTTGATAATGAGAATTTTTTTCTCATCCATCACACGACGAATATCAAATGATGATTTTTGTTGACCAATAATATTTCGAACAAGGGGGTTTGAAATAAACTGACCAATCTTGTTTTGAATTGCCGCACCAGCTTCCTGCATATACTTTTCACCATACTTTGCAAATTCATCGATCCAAAAAGCTCGAACTGCTGGGTCTTTCACATTTGCAACAACTTTATTACGGTAGTCCTTATCAGCGAGCATTCGGTTAACACCAATAATGGTTGCACCAGGATACTCGAGGAGTGCCAAGAGAATGTTGTTCAAAATATACTCCATGCGGGCCGACCAAGCATCGACCCAAATCTTTTTAAACGCCGACATGAGGCCGTTTACGACGAGGTGGCGTTTATCAACACCAACGTCTTCGAGGACATTGAATGAAATTGGGTGTTCAATATCAAATGGAGCAAAATAAATAACATCCTTGATGCGCTCCTCTGGAATATATTGGAGAAAAAGATCAGCGGTTTTGCCGTGCGGGTCAATAAATGCCATACCATTACCATTCTGGATATCTTGGACTGCCATGTTCTCAAGCACGGTTGATTTACCCATACCCGTTTTTCCAATGATGTAGGTATGGCGTGTTCGATCCTTTGACTTGATGCCGAAAGGAATTTTTTTGCCGCGAGAATCAGTCTGAGCAAAGTATGTGACTTTATCGTCAGGAGATATTTCCATGGCCGTAATTGTACCATTTTTTATATACAAAAAGAAAAAGCGTCCAGTGTCTTAAACACACTGGACGCCACACTTACCCTACTACCGAATCATACCTCCGTAACCAATGGCATCCCCGTCATATACGACGTGATTGTATGCCATAGCTGACTGTGCTCTCTCTTGGAAGAGAACGTGGGATTCTTCCCTTTCACGCCTTTTCTTGGCATCAGCCAGGTCTTGAGCAAACCAGTCAGGATATATTGGTTCCCGATTGGTGTCTCCGCCAGAGGCTTCAACATCTTGAACTTCACCAACACCAGAAGATCTGTGGGTCATACAGGTAATAAGGTTACACCTCAGAAAAATGAATGTCCAATGGGTTATTAACAATTAAAAAAAAACGTATCCATAACACCTCCCTGTACAATGCACACTTCTTTTTTTTCTAAATTCACCATAAAAATATAAGTGAGTTTCTCACCAGAAAAACAATAAACCACCCTGGGCTAACACCATAGGGTATTCATTAAGGAAATGTGCCATGCACACATCCGCCATAAGCAGGGTTTATGGCGGATGTGGTTAGTTATTCAACTAAGAGAGCATCTTTAGAATACTTGTTCGCAGCATTCCATAAAAGCCATGAATTGAGGCCTGTATCATACGTTGCGGTCATTTGTGCACGAACCATTTCCGGTGTATATGTCACAGGGTAATTATTATCCTGAAGCCACGGACGAAGTTTATTTTTATCGTACACAGGTTTTGAATATAGGTACGGCGTTGTTGTGGCAATTAAACGCGATCCAATCACTTCAACAACAGTCGTTGTGGCAATAGTCCTTTCAACTGCCCTATCCATTGAATACTTAATAATGTCGTACGGGTGTTTATTTGGATCACCCCAATTATTAAAGTTATATGGGTAGTGTGATGGATATACCATCGGGGCAATGTAATCAAAATATGGCAATGCTTTTTCAAGAACTTGTCCAATATTTAAATCATCGGTATTTGTTGTCACCATCCCAAAGAGGTCTGCGGAACGTTTTACAGGAATGTCGCGAAGCGATTGTGCAAGGTACGCGAAGAAAGCCTCAACAACATCAGCTTTTTTTCTACCCTCACTGAATGGGAAGTAAATGTTCTTCATATCACCGTCAGAAGGAAAACGAATGTAATCAAAATTAATTTCATCGAACCCAATTGAGTACGCATCCTTTGCAAGGAGCGCAATGTAATCCCAGTGCTCTTTTGCACCCGCATCTATCCACGAAACACCTTTTCGATCTTTCCAAACGGCTGTTTTATCGGTAAACATTTTTACAGCAAGTTCTGGACGATGCTTTACCATAAAATTATCTTGGAACGTCGCGATGCGTCCTATAACATAGATACCTTTTGCATGAAGTTCATCGACAAAATCTTGCATATCAGATACAAAACAACCTCCCCCAACCGCGGGTTGAAGTTCTTCTTTTTTTGCAGGAAATGAAATATATCCATCGTACGTTTTTACATCAATCACGACTGAGTTAAGTTCAGTTGTATCAATAAGTTTCATGATGTTCGTACGTAGATCTTTTCTACTTGCAACACATGATGTCATATAAATACCTTTGACTGCCGATGGGGTATCTCGGTGCGTCGCAATACGAGCGTAGGGTTTTACCGCAACGTCTTTTGCGGTCTCAACCAAAGCAACATATGATACATTCCCCAAAAAATGCGAGCTCAGTAGAACTAAAATAATAGTACAGACAAAAAGCACGCAAATAAGCATGCTGACCACAAGAAGTCCCCCTCTTTCCGATTTACGCCTTTGGTGTGGCATTGTCGGTCGCTTTAACGATTGGTTTTTGAACACTTCCATGGAGCTTTATAGGCAAACATGAAACAACAACAGCGAGGCCGAATACGACAGAGAGGGCTGCCGCATACCCCCGAGGTAAGCCAAAAAAAGGCACAAGTGCCGATAAAAAACCAAACAGCATTGCAAGATTTCTTTTATTCATGGTCATTATTATACTCGTTAATCACTTTCTTCTCAAAAGAAGACACTATTACAACAAACTCACCTCGAATTACTTTACGCTCGACAAGTGATGCAAGGACTTCTTCAGCAGTACCAGAAACAAATTCCTCGAACGTTTTGGTGAGCTCTCGGGCAACGGTAATTTTTTTCCCTGAGCCGCTGAGTGACTCTAGGGCTTTTTCGATTCGATGTGGTGATTCGTAGAAAACACACGTTCTATCAACTGACCTAATTTCATCAAAGAGTGTTTTTCTTCCCTTTTTATGAGGCAGGAAGCCAAAGAAAATAAATTCATGGGATGGAATACCTGCGGCAGACAATGCAGCAACAAGCGCTGACGCACCAGGCAAAGGTACGATCGCAACAGTAGAACCTAAACACTCTCGGACAAAAGAAACGAGTTCAGTTCCTGGATCTGAAATGCCAGGTGTGCCGGCATCCGAGACAAGAGCCACCGATAAACCTGATTGGAGCATTGAAACTATTTTTTCATATTTTGAGTCCCCGGAATGCGCGTGGAAACTTGCCGTCGAAGTTTTAATGTCGTACCTGTTCAAAAGAACTCGTGTTGTACGGGTATCTTCACAAAAAATAGTTGAAACCTCTTTCAAAATACGTACCGCTCGATACGTCATATCCTCAAGGTTTCCTATTGGGGTTGCCACAATGTAAAGCGTCGGTTTTTCCATAGATAATGCTATAGTATGCGCATGGACACACTGTTGCAAGTACTCACGAAGCGGCCAATCGCCTACATCACTCGAGACATCGAACGTGCTTTAGGAATGCCCATTCCAACACCTGGGTATTTCATCATCACCAATAAAACAAAAAGCTCTGAAGAAATTCGTCTCTCTTCACCGGAAACCATTTTTACCGTATCAACGAGCGACGGATTAACCCTCGACACCTATGACATCCTCGTTCTTCCAGAGACAAAAGACATACTCTCTGCACACGGCATTGGAGACATCGTCGTCTTTCAGAATACGACGCGCATTGAACGATGGGCAGCGGAAAACAACATAACAATACTCAACCCCAAAGCAGACCTTGCAAAGAGAGTTGAGGAAAAAGTATCCCAAATCGAATGGCTCGCTGAAGACGCAAATTTACTTCCACATCATCAGGTACTACCCCTCAAGGATATTGCTTGGGATGGTGTACCATTTGTTCTTCAGTTCAACAGGTCTCATACAGGCCAAGGAACACATATCATCACCGATGAGTCCGTGCTTAAGGAGCTCCAGGGGAAATTCCCCGACCGACCAGTCCGTGTTGTTGTTTTTGTGAGTGGACCAATGATCACAGTAAATACCCTTGTGTCACATAACGAAACGTTTATTGGTAACCCGAGCCTTCAGATTACTGGAGTCAAACCATTTACTGACCTCCCTTTTGCGACCGTTGGTAATGATTGGTCATTTGCACACACACTGGGAAACGAATTGCACGAACAATTAACAACAATCAGTAAAACTATTGGTTCACGTCTTGCACGGTCTGGATGGAAAGGGCTCTTTGGTATTGATGCAATTATTGATACGCAATCACAAAAAATGTACCTTATTGAAATAAATGCTCGCCAACCAGCATCAACAGTGTTTGAGTCTACCCTTGAGAGAGAAACTGGGTCGTCAGGTATCACCATTTTTGCCGCACACCTCTTGGCACTCCTCGACACACCTATTACTCAAAACATCATTGCACCAATCAATGGTGCGCAAATTGTTCAACGGGTCACAAATGCTTTTCCTAATAACAGCAACACCACCCCACTCGTGAACACATTAAAAATGTCTGGTCTCACCGTACTTCCTTATGAAAATATCGTACATAACCGTGACGCTATTCGAATTCAATCTCAAGCTGGTCTAATGGAAACATCAACAGAGCTTAATACACAAGGATTACTCATTCGAGATATACTACAGAGCAATGTATAAAACACTATCGAAAGAAGCCCAGACAGTTATTGATACATACATAAAACTTCCTATTGGGGCAGGTTGTTCGACCCCGTACTACAACAATAGACGTGGAAAAATTCGCGCGGGTTTGAATGCAATTATTGGAAAAGGAACGCCAAAAGAAATCTGCGATGAAGCACAAATCGCATCGCTTCACAGAAATGTTTCCATTAGAAAAGCATCACCTGATGAATTGAAACATTTTCTCGTTGATGTAGGGCTTGGTATCGATTGTTCTGGGTTTGCTTTTCATGTACTCAATGCAGAATCAAAAGCACGTGGATTAGGGGCGCTCTTTCCACATCTTGTACTCAAAAAAGGTATCATTCGTAGAACTCTCGCAAGACTTCGACCAGCAAGCAACGTTGGAGTTGGAATATTCTCGATGGATGAAAACAGTATGCCGGTTGAATACGCTGATATTGAAGCCGGTGATTTCTTTTCAATTATAGGCTCGGGACTAGACCACACATATAACCACATTATGGTTATTACAAAAGTGAATGGAAACACTCTCTCCTACTCACACTCATACGCGTGGCCTTCGGATGGTAAATACGGACACGGAATCAAAAACGGAATAGTAACTATAATTGACCCCACTAAACCAATCACCGACCAACAATGGAATGAAAACGGGACAACAGGTCAATCAAACTACACACTTCAAAATGCACTCATGGCTCGCAAGGTAAGTATTCGAAGGCTCAACCATCTCGCATAAAGCTCTTCCCATAACCCCTAAAGAGATATACTCTTAGCGCATATGGAAATGACTGATTTTCCGCCGTATATCATTGATAGCATCCAACGCATTTTTGCTATGGGTGGTCTTGCAATTCTTGTATCACTTGCAATAACGCCAATCATCACAAAAATACTCTATAAACTACACATAGCACGAAGAGCAAGCGATGATCCAACGCTCGCAATGGAAAGCCGAGCAGATAAGGTAAATACCCCTATCATGGGGGGTGTTATTGTTGTTATAACAATCGCACTCCTTACCTTCTTTTTTGACTGGGAACGTCGATTCACGTTTGTCCCTATAGGGGTTATGCTCCTTGGTGCATTTCTTGGTGCTATTGATGATTTACTCGGTGTTTTTGCGGGCAAACGTCGTAATCGATCATTCAAGCAAACAATCACTCTTGCGAAGGTACATCAGAATAAACTTATGCGTATCTGGATCTGGGCCACTGTTCCCTATGCCGCACTGAGAGGATTCTTTAACATATTTGGGTCGAAGCCAGGTAAGGGCGTTCATGCGCATGAAAAGCTATTGCTCCAGCTTGCAGCAGGAACCATCTCTGCTTGGTGGATTTATTGGAAACTGGGTGAAACGTGGCAAGATATTTACGTCCCCTTTCACGGTTTTATTAATTCTGGATTCCTCATTGTTCCTCTCATTATCGGAATCGTTGTCTTTACCGCAAACGCGGTCAATATTACAGACGGAATGGACGGTCTTGCTGGAGGAATGCTTATCCCAACATTTGGAGCGCTTTCTCTTCTCTCCTGGAAATCAGGGATGGACGAACTTGCAATACTTAACGCAATCACAGCAGGAGCACTTGTCACCTACACATATTTTAACGTGAAGCCCGCACGATTCCAGATGGGTGATGTAGGCTCACTTGCACTCGGTTCACTTCTTGCAATTAATACGCTTGCAATAAACGCAATGGCAGTACTTCCTCTCATTGCATTCACTTTTTACGCTGAAGCATTCTCGGTCATTGTCCAGGTTGGAGGTCGTGTCCTTCTCGGCAAACGCATCTTTAGAATGGCTCCAATCCATCACCATTTTGAAATGAAGGGGTGGAGTGAGGAAAAAACAATTATGCGTTTCTGGCTTATACACATCGCATTTGTTATTGCCGGTATTTGGGTGGGGTTACATTAGAAAAAACCAATAACGTAGGAACAAGTCCCGGATTT
>CAIMLU010000017.1 GCA_903842365.1 uncultured bacterium | reverse complement strand
GCCTTTTCCTTGCAATACATCCTTAAAACCAATACTCTATAATAAATACATATGATCTATCACTTAATCACCTTATTTCCCGGCGCATTTGATTCATACCTCGGTGAATCAATTTTAAAGCGCGCCATAGAAGACAAAAAAATAAAAGTACGGTTCTACAATCCTCGTGACTTTGCCGATAATGCTTATAAACGTATTGATCAGAAACCATACGCTGGTGGCCCTGGTATGGTTATTCAAGCACTGCCTGTTATAGAGGCGATTGAGAAAGCTATTAAATCAACAAAGCTCAAGGGTGTTTCTGTGAAAAAGAAAATCCAGATTGTGTGGTTTACACCATCTGGTCGTCAGTTTGATACCTCTATTGCAAAAGAGTATGCCCAAAAATTCGAACATGTCATTTTCGTTTGTGGTCGCTATGAAGGCATCGATGCGCGTGTAAAAGACGCGTACTCTGTCGATGAAATATCAGTTGGACCATATGTACTCACTGGTGGTGAATTACCAGCAATGCTTATGATCGATTCAATCTCACGCCAAATCAAAGGTGTATTGGGTGATATTGATTCGCTTGAGGAATCCCGTGTCTCGAGTCCAGATGTGTATACGCGTCCAGAGGTATTTGTGTTTAAGAAAAAGAAATACAAGGTCCCAACCGTATTGCTCTCAGGGAATCACAAGCTGATAGACGAATGGAAGCTTTCAAACAAAACTGGAAAATAAATATGTTTTTCTTTGGCGATACACATGAAGAAATAAAAGAAACGCTTCTGGATGAAGAGGTGTTGAGGAAGTCGTATGAAGATCCGCGCCTTTTTGAGGTGCTTATTGATCGGTATGAAGAAAAGTTTTTACGTCGTGCAAGAGCTGTTGTGTTTGACGAAGAAATTGCAAAAGATATTGTCCAGGATACCTTTGTTAAAATATATTCGTATGGGAAGAAATTCAAACCAGTTGAAGGGGCAAAATTTTCGTCCTGGGCCTACAAGATATTGTTGAATACTTGTTTCCGTTGGTATGGAAAAACAAAGAAAGAGGCATCAAGGATCACCATTATGGACGATGAACTTGAGAATAAACTCTTTGATGAAACAGATGGGGTTGAGGATAGTTTTAATGCGGATTACATCGAATCGCTCGTTAACCGATTACCTGAAACTTTTGCCCGAATGGTGAGATTGTACGTAAATGAGGGCAAGACGTATGAAGAAATAGCCGAAATAGAGCATGCTTCACCTGGTGCTATAAAAGTCCGCATGCATCGCGCGCGCGAAGCTTTAAAAGAGTTGGTAAAAGAACTCCCTTATTTTTAATTCACTATGAGCGAATCAACTTCACATCTTAGAAAGGACATCATGAAACGTATTTATGCACTTCATGTTGCCATGGGTGCGTATGCCATATTTGTTAAAACCGCTGGGATTGTGGGTATTTTGGCTGTCATTGCTGCAAACGTTTCATTTGTTGATGTGTGGAGGAATGCGACGATGGCGGGGAACGTCGTACGATACATCATCGACGCGCTTATCAGTGCACGTCTCATTTTAATGGTGCTTGGGACATCGTTTGTTGCATTGTGCGGATCGACCGTAGGGGACGTGGTGCGACTCTATAAAATGCGCTTCAGCATACATTCTTCGTAAAGAAAAAAAAAAGGGGGGGGGGTTGATTTTTTAATCAATCTGTATTATGATGCTAATCGAAATATACTCACATGGTGTGGGTATTTTTGTTCCTCGACAAGAAAATGAAAAAAGTAAACAAAAAGAAGCGTCCCTTTATGGGTTTGCTGGCATTTGGCTTTATTGCCGTTGCCTGCGGATTCGTAGTCTGGACGTGTACCACTCGTACGAACCACAAGAAGCGATCAGTCGCTGTTCGTGAAGAAACGACTCCACAGGGGTCGGTTACAGTCAATATCTCTGGACTTCGTCCGGAGTTCAAGTAATTCAATCGTTCGTTCATTTTTTCCTCAGTCAAACCCTAAAGCAAAATGAAAATTAGTATTGCATTGTTCGCGTCTGTTAGTGCTATTACGTCTCTATGCGCTCAGGTGATTGCACCGAATGCGCAGCCGAGTTCGTTGCCTATGATGAGCTCCTATGCGGCGCTCAAGAGCTTTGCTCTTGAGTCTGTTGTAGCGGGTGATATCTATGCCGGATCAGAGAGTGCTATTCAAGGTGGTACCACATCGTTTACAATATCTTCAGTATCTCCAGTATCAAAGATACAAGATATTGCAAGGAAGGTGAGTGGCCTGACATTGTCAGTGTCGGTTGCTAATCCAAATGATCCTTTGGGGATCGGTGGAATTCTCTGGGATATCAATGGGAATGTTCTGTTTTACGCGAATAATCAGGTGACCCTTGTAAAGACCGGTGATTCCTGGGGGATTTCTACGGATGATAGGGTGATCAATTTCGAACTTTCATCTTCTATTCCAATTCCCACTAAGGATGTGAGTCAGGTTCGAGTGGTTGTTCGGGATAAGGACGGTGTTGCTACTGGATCTACAAACCTCGGTGTTTATAACCAAGGAACTCTTATTCAGTTTCCAACATCGTATGCTGGAAAAAATGGCGAGATGATGGTCACATTTACTGATGGGTCCACAACTGTGTGGAACCTGAAGGGGGATGTGGTCAAGGTTGTATCGGTACCGCTTTCAGTGGTGTCGAATATACGGGGCTATGAAGTGGTTAAAAACCCCGAGAACTTTTCACCTCGCATTTCTTCAAATGAAGTTTCTAGGGTTTTCGAGTTGTCAGCAGTTTTCCCTGTACAGTTTAATGTGTCCTCAGCTGTCGCTTTTGATGTCAATTTTCCAGTTGATAACATTGAGGCTGCTATTGGTTTCTTTATAAGGAAGGTCGGTACAAAGGATTGGGTTTATTATTCCCTCCCGAGTTACGGCTTGTCTATAAAGATTACGGCTCAACCTGGTACGTATCACATCGTGTATAAGTTCCCGACACTTATCGATCCGATGGATGCGATGTCTCCAGTGATTGATAATGGTGGTGGTAAGGGTTAATTCTTACCATTAAGTTCTTTAGTTAGTTTTCAAGGGCCGTTGCGTAAGCAATGGCCTTTTCTTTATGTTCAAAAAGGGAAGTTGTGCCCCGGATTCCGCATAGCGGAATCCGGGGCTTTAATCTCTTGACTCTTTTACCTTTTTCCTGTAGATTGTCACCAACTTCAAGCAGATTGTGTTACGACCTTAGAGCGCGAAGGATTATCAAGGTTTTTCAAGCCTTTTTCTCTTGCTCACCAACAAACGCTAACCAAAAATGGAGAACCCCAAACCTATAAAGGGGATTTTTGCGTCTTAGTGTTTGTTTTTTGACTCGTGAAAAAGTGCTTAAAAAAATCTAACAAACCAACAAGACCCTCATGTTCAAGGAACAGAAGTTCTTCGGGCGATACAAGCCTGCGCTTGCCGAGATGCCAAATCTCGTCGAAGCCCAGCTTGATTCATTCAATTGGCTTGTCGAGAAAGGTCTCGCCGAGCTCTTTAAGGAGTTTTCTCCTATAAAGGATTATTCAGACAAAAAGTTCGAGCTTTCGTTTACGGCATTTGAATTGTCGAAGCCAAAGTTTGACGAGAACGTTGCAAAGGCGAACAAAGGTTCGTACGAAGCGCCTCTCAAGGTTCGAGTAAAGCTCAAGAATAAAACATTGGGTATTGAAAAGGAACAAGAAATCTTCCTTACTGATTTTCCTATGATGACATCACGCGGTACGTTCGTCATCAACGGAATCGAACGCGTTGTTGTTCCACAGCTTGCACGTTCGTTCGGTATCTTTTTCACATCTCAGGATTTGAAAGGAAAGACCGTGTTCGGTGCAAAGGTAATCCCAGCTCGTGGTGTTTGGATAGAAATTGAAACTGATACTGATGGTACTCTCTACGCTCGTATTGACCGAAAGAGGAAGTTCCCAGTAACAGCACTCCTCCGTATCCTTGGTGCAAAGACCGACGCAGAAATCGTCGAGCTCTTTAAAGGTAATCCTCACGCAAAACCAATCATCGAGGCAACCCTCGCAAAAGATTTGGCAAAGACTCAAAACGACGCATATGTGGAAATCCACAAGAGGCTTCGTGACGGTGATTTGGCAACCGCAGATAATGCTCGCGAATTCGTAACATCACTTTTCGCTCCAGAAAGGTATGATCTTTCTCGTGTTGGTCGTTTCCGTTTTAACAAGCGTTTCCTTAAACCTATGGAGGAAAAGGATCTCGAGCGCAAGACGTTGAACTCAGATGACCTTGCAACTGCAATTTCAAATGTCATCACCCTCAACAACGATATTGATGCAACCGAAGATGATATTGATCACCTTGGTTCTCGTCGTGTTCGTTATGTTGGCGAGCTTATGCTCCAAAAGCTTCGTGTTGGTATGTCACAGATCAAGCGAAATGTTCAGGATAGAATGTCGACCATTGAGCCTGATGTTACACTTCCTGTACAATTTATTTCTCCACGTCCTCTCCAGGCGCGCTTGAAAGAATTCTTTACGACCAACCAACTGTCGCAGTTCATGCAACAGGAAAACATCCTTACTGAAATTGAACACCTTCGAACCTTGTCAGCACTCGGTCCTGGTGGTCTTTCACGTGAACGCGCAGGTTTCGAAGTTCGTGACGTCCATCATTCTCACTACGGTCGTCTCTGTCCAATCCATACTCCTGAAGGTCCAAACATCGGTCTTATTTTGCGCCTTTCGACGTATGCTCGACTCAACAACTTTGGAATGATCGAGACTCCATATGCAAAGGTAAAGAATGGAAAGATTACAAAGGAAATTATTTATTTGAACGCTCTCGAAGAAGAGACTCATCGTATTTCACATGCTGCGACTGACTATGATGCAGATGGAAAAATCACTGATGAAATTGTCGAGGTTCGTTTGAATGGAAAGCCAACACTTGTCTCTCGAGACGAAGTGGACTTTATCGATGTTGCAACAAACCAGGCATTTTCGATTGCAACGTCAATGATCCCATTCCTAAACCATGACGAAGCAAACCGAGCACTCATGGGTTCGAACATGCAGAAACAGGCAACCCCATGTATTGTTCCTGAAGCTCCACTCGTGGGTACAGGTATTGAATCAAAGGCAGCAGCAGATACAGGTCGTATCGTTCTTGCCCCTGAAGATGGTGTTGTCGCGGGTGTTGATGCTCGAAGTATTTTGTTCCGAAACACACGTGGTCGCGAAACAAAATATGACCTCATTCAATTCCAGCGCACAAACGGATTTACTGCATTCCACCAGAGGCCAGTTGTTTCCCTTGGTGAAAAAGTAAAGAAGGGTCAGGTGCTTGCCGACGCATCATCATCTGATGGTGGTCAAATGGCTCTTGGCCAAAACTGTCTCGTGGCATTCATGTCATGGTCAGGTAACAACTTCGAAGATGCGATCATTCTTTCTGAAAAACTTGTTAAGGAATCAAAGTTTACTTCGATTCATATTGAGGAGTTTGTTGTGAATGTTCGTGATACTAAACTTGGACCCGAAGTCACTACACATGACATTCCAAACGTCTCTGAAAATAAACTCAAGAACTTGGATGAAGACGGTATCATCCGTATTGGTGCAGAAGTTCGTTCGGGTGATATCCTTGTTGGAAAAATCACTCCAAAAGGTGAAACACAGCTCACTGCAGAAGAGCGCCTCTTGCGTTCGATCTTTGGTGAAAAGGCTCGCGATGTAAAAGATACTTCAAAGCGTATGGAAGGTGGAAAGCGCGGTCGTATCATCGGCGTCAAAGTGTTTTCTCGTGAAAACGGAGACTCACTCGAGTCAGGAATCATAAAGCGTATTCACGTCGAAATCGCACAGCTCCGTAATGTATCTGTTGGTGACAAGCTCGCAGGTCGTCACGGAAACAAAGGTGTTATCTCACGCATTCTTCCTGCGGAGGATATGCCATATATGAAAGATGGTACTCCTGTTGATGTTATTCTCACCCCACTCGGTGTTCCTTCACGTATGAACTTGGGTCAAATTCTTGAGCTTCACTTGGGTATGGCCGCAAATGCTCTCGGATACCAGGCAATTGTCCCTCCATTTACCGGTGCAACTGATAAAGAAATTAAGAGCGAGTTGGTAAAGGCTGGTCTCAAAGAAACTGGTAAGATGGCGCTCTTTGATGGACGTACTGGAGATAAGTTTGATCAAGATATCTCAGTTGGTTACATGTATATTTTGAAACTTCACCACATGGTTGAAGATAAGATTCACATGCGTTCAATCGGACCTTACTCACTTATCACTCAACAGCCACTCGGTGGTAAAGCTCAGGGTGGTGGTCAGAGGTTTGGTGAAATGGAAGTGTGGGCACTCTTGGGTTATGGCGCAGCTCATACCCTTCGAGAAATGCTCACAATTAAATCAGACGACATTGTTGGCCGCTCACAAACATTCGATTCTATTGTGAAAGGTGAACCATTACGAGAACCTAACACCCCTGCATCATTCAGCGTGCTCTTGAATAGCCTTCGTGGTTTGGCGCTCGACGTCGAGCTTCGTACCACAGAACAGAGCGAATTTAATGATGAACAGTAACCTTTAAAGAACAATCACTATGGCAAGTTTTTCTCCAAAAAATGCGAAGAACCCAGACACATCACACTTTGATGCTGTCGTCATTCGTCTCGCGTCTCCAGAACGAATCCGCGAGTGGTCATTCGGCGAGGTTACGAAACCAGAAACAATTAACTACCGAACTCAGCGCAGTGAAAAGAGTGGTCTTTTCGACGAGAAAATTTTCGGTCCAGATAAGGATTATGAATGTTACTGTGGTAAATACCGCGGCATTCGTTATAAGGGCATAACATGTGAAAAGTGTGGCGTTGAAATAACACGATCAATCGTTCGACGTGAACGTATGGGTCATATTGAACTCGCTACTCCAGTTGCTCATATTTGGTTCCTTCGTTCCATGCCATCACGTTTGGGACTTATCCTTGGTATGACGACATCAGACCTCGAAAAAGTTGTCTACTTTGCTGGATACATTGTCACCAAGACAAATGAATCAGAGAGACAGGCAATTATTCGTGATCTTGAATCTGAATATAAGTCAAAGGTAAAAGCAGCGCAGGATGACAAGACTCGTGATGCATTTAAGGAGCTCTATACAAGTACAAAGAAGGAGATTGAAGGCATTCAGGAAGGTGCCGTGCTTGATGAACTCCAGTACCACAAATTCTCAATGAAATTTGGTACGCTCTTTGAAGCTGGAATTGGTGCTGAATCCATCTACGAAATCTGTAAGGCGATCGATATGAAGAAGCTTGAAGAGAAGCTTATAAAGGCTCTTGAAAAGGCAGGTACACTTGAATCAGAAAAATTGAACAAGAGGCTTTCAACTATTCGTGCAATGATTCGTTCAAATACTCGTCCAGAATGGATGTTCCTTACAACTATTCCTATACTTCCTCCAGCGCTCCGCCCTATGGTTCCGCTTGATGGTGGTCGCTATGCAACATCAGATGTAAACGACCTCTATCGTCGTGTTATCAACCGCAACAACCGTTTGTTGAAGTTGAAAGAAATCAAGGCTCCAGATGTTATTTTGCGTAACGAAAAGCGTATTCTCCAGGAAGCTGTGGATGCACTTATCGATAACTCGATCCGACACGGAAACTCAACCATTGCTGCAGGCTCACTTGCTGCAAAGCGTCAGTTGAAGTCACTTGCCGATAACTTGAAAGGTAAGCGTGGACTCTTGCGTGGAAACCTTCTTGGTAAGCGTGTTGACTACTCGGGTCGTTCAGTTATCGTTATCGGTCCTGAACTCGCCCTCGACCAATGTGGACTCCCTAAACACATGGCACTTGAACTCTTCAAACCATTTGTTATCTCAGAACTTTTGAAGAGGGAACTTGCGTTCAATATTCGAGGTGCGTCACGCCTTATTGAAGAAGCTATTCCTGAAGTGTGGGCAATCCTCGAAGATGTAACTCGTGGCAAGTACGTGCTCCTTAACCGTGCACCAACACTTCACCGATTGGGTATTCAAGCATTCAGGCCAGTGTTGATTGAAGGAAACGCTATTCAAGTGCACCCACTCGTTTGTACCGCCTTCAACGCGGACTTCGATGGTGACCAAATGGCAGTTCATGTCCCTCTTTCAAATGAGGCACAAATGGAAGCTCGTGAGATCATGGCTTCAAATAAAAATATCTTGAAACCAGGTTCAGGGGATCCTGTGGTTGCGGCAAAAATGCTCGACGTTATCTTGGGAACATATTGGATGACCAAGGCAGTAAAAGGTGAGAAGGGTGAAGGCAAAATATTCGCCACACCAGAAGAGGCAATCCTCGCTTCAAACTTTGGTGAAGTTTCATATCGTGCAGTGGTAAAGGTCATGCTTCCTCTTGGTGAAAAGTACGGAGCACTTGGTGACACTGTCATTGAAACAACTGTTGGCCGTATTCTCTTTAATGAGATTCTTCCAAACGACGTTCCCTTCATCAATAAAGAAGTCGAACGAAAGACCATGGCGGTTATTGTTGATGATTTCCTCTTGAAGCATGGACCAGATGCACTTCCTCCAGTACTTGATCGAATCAAGGCGTTTGGTTTCAAATATACAACATACGCCGGTATTACATGGGGTATTGATGACATTAAAACTCCAGCTGGAAAAGACGCTGTTATTAAGAAGGCAAAAATAGAGGCTGATAAAGTCACCGTTCACTTCCATGATGGTTTGCTTTCAGAAGAAGAGAAGGTCCGAAAGATTATTGAAATTTGGCACAAGGCAAAGAGTGACGTTGAAAAACTCATCCCAGATTCTCTTGATCCAAATGGTTCTGTAACGGATATGGTTAAATCAGGTGCCCGCGGTACGATTGGTAACATTACCCAAATGGCGGGTATGAAGGGTCTTATTACAAGTACCTCAGGTGAAACTATTGAGTTCCCAATTATCTCTGGTACCAAAGATGGTCTTACTCCGATCGAGTACTTCATCACTACTCACGGTGCACGTAAGGGTTTGACAGACACTGCACTTAACACTGCACGTGCCGGATACCTTACTCGTCGTCTCTTCGATGTCGCACAGGATGTGATGATCACTGAAGAAGATTGTGGTACGAAAGAGGCAATTGTTATCCGAAAGGAAAGTATTTCTGGTGTCGAGGTTTCTCTCTCGAAAAATATTCGTGGACGTGTCTTGTTCCAAGATCTTATTGATAACGATGGAAATATGATCTTTAAAAAAGGTCATCTCATTAACAAGCAAGACGCTGTTAAGATTGAAGGTTCTGGTGTGACAGAAATAGCCGTCAGATCACCACTTGCATGTAAAACACTTCGTGGTGTGTGTGCAAAGTGTTACGGTATGGATCCAGGTAAGTACAAGGTTGTTGAATTAGGTGAAGCTGTCGGTACCGTTGCTGCTCAAGCGATCGGTGAACCAGGAACACAGCTCACAATGCGTACGTTCCACTCCGCAGGTGCTGCGTCGGTTGGTGGTGACATTACACAAGGTCTTCCTCGTGTTGAAGAAATCTTTGAGAAGCGCAGACCAAAGAATCCAGCTGTTGTTTGTGAGGTTGATGGAACTATCTCATCAGTAAAAGATTCAGGTAAGGAAAAGATTATTACCGTTGTTCCTGATATCGAATTCCGCGATAAAGCAAAGAAGCAAGAACTTGAATATAAGGTTCATTATCGCCGCATGTCGCTCGTTAAAATGGGTGACAAGGTAAAGAAGGGTCAGATCATCACTGATGGTTCTGCTGATATTGATGAGGTGTTTGAACGTGCCGGAAAGGAACGCGCAATGGATTACATCATCAAGGAAATCGGAAAGATCTACGAACTCCAAGGTGAAACCGTTTCGCGTAAACACATCGAAATCATTGTGAAGCAGATGTTCTCTCGTAAATATATTACCAATCCAGGTGATACAAAATTCTCGATTGATGATGTTGTTGATGTGTATGATTTGGACATTGAAAACGGTCGCGCGAAGGATGCAAAGAAGGAGGAGGCAAAGGGACAAGACGCGGTTATGGGTATTACTGAAGTTGCACTTTCCCGTCAGAGCTTCCTCTCAGCGGCGTCGTTCCAACACACTACTCGTATCTTCATTAACGCTGCACTCCGCGGTACGGAAGACAACCTCGCTGGTCTTAAAGAAAACGTTATTATCGGTCGTCTCATTCCTGCCGGTACTGGTTTCAAGGGTAGTCCAAAGCAATTGATGATTGAAACTGTGGCTCCTAGGGAGGAGGATGATTCAATCGAGGCTGGTATATAACAAAAGTATGCGTCACGCTCGGGGCGAATTATCGCTTCGGGCGTATGGCGTTTCTTGTACATGAAAGATCACGTCGAAGAAATCAAACATAAACTGTCTGTTGTGGATGTTGTTGGTGGCTACGTGAAACTTGAACGCGCAGGAAAGAACATGCGCGCTCGCTGTCCATTCCACAATGAAAAAACACCGTCATTCTACGTTTCTCCAGAACGTGGAAGTTTCGTGTGTTTTGGATGTGGTGCAAAAGGGGACATGTTTACGTTTGTTGAACGTATTGAGGGCGTTGATTTTTTCGGTGCTCTTAAAACTCTTGCAGAACGTGCTGGTGTAGAACTCACTCCTACTCGTGGAGATAAAGACAAAAATGAACGTAGTCGCGAGTTTGAAATTCTTGAAGATGCAACAATTTTTTTTGAGAATGAACTTAAGAAAAATGAATTAGCTCAGGCGTATGTTGCTTCTCGTGGCATAGCACCATCTACCGTTCAAATAATGCGCATGGGATATGCACCGGCTGAATGGAGATCTCTCCGTACTTATTTGAAGGCTAGGGGATGGAGCGATGGTGAGATGGAAAAAACAGGACTCATCAAACGAACTGACAAACAAACATCTGATCCGTTCTATGATGTCTTCAGGGATAGGGTTGTTTTTCCAATCGCGGACGCGTCGGGTCGGGTGGTTGCCTTTTCTGGACGTATTGTTGTTGATGATCCAAAGGCTCCTAAATACTTGAATAGTCCTGAAACAGATCTCTACAGAAAATCACGGATACTTTATGGGTTAGATAAGGCAAAGCAACGAATTCGTGAGATGGACTATGCGATCCTTGTTGAAGGGCAAATGGACTTGGTTATGTCTCATCAGGCAGGGTTGCGAAACACGGTGGCGTCGTCAGGTACTGCTCTTTCAGATGAAGAAATTCGAGATGGTGAATATACTGGTCTTGGTCTTATAACAAGACTTACAAAAAATATCATTATTGCATTTGACTCTGATGCAGCGGGTACCAAGGCAGCGCTCCGTGCTGCAAAGATAGCGATGTCACTTGGTATGGATGTAAAGGTTGCATTTGCGCGTGGTGGAAAGGACCCCGCTGAAATTATTCAAACAGAACCAAAAGCGTGGGCGCAAATTTTGAAGGAAGCACAACCTGTTGTTGAATTTGCAACAGAACGTCTACTCGAAAAAAAACTTGCACACAAAGATTTACATCGAGGTATACGTGACGAAGTTCTTCCTCTTGTTGCAACAAACGAAAGTGCGCTCGATCGATCAAGGATGCTCAATGTTGTTTCTACTATGACTGGTGTAAAGGTGTCTGATCTCGAGCAAGATATTATGAACATCACTGAGGATCGAGGTCATGTCACACCCTCTAATCGAATAATCGGGATGCCTGTGGAAAATATGTCCCGAGAAGAGAGGCTTGAACGAATGCTCTTTGGTATACTGTACGGACAGAACAAGTTAAATATGAATGGTGAAAATGATATCCAAGAGGTTTTGGGTGCAGGGCGTCTCTTACACTACAATTCACTTCCTGATATTGATAAGTCGATGCTCGCGACACATGTTGAGACGCTCTATGGTGAAGATGGTCCACAACTGAAAGATAAGATTGATATGGTATTGAATCTCACTTTAGAACGTACAAAACGTAAGAGAGATGAAATTGGAAGAGAAATGCGTACAGCAATAGGTAGCCCCCGTGGAGATGCGCTCCTCAAAGAGTTTGAGAGCCTTTCAAAGGAAATGAGTGATATTACAAACAAGCTTTCTAGTCGTCAATAAGACATTATTTATCTAAACTATGGTAACAAAAAAGAAGGTGCAAAAAGAGGTAAGAAAAAAAGGTGTACAACCAAAGGCTCTAAAAGAAAAAAAGAATAGTGTACCTAAGGTAGTTTCATCTCCAAAACCAAAGGCGGAAAAAATGTCAAAAAAAGACGCCGACCTTAAAACCAAAGCAGATCGCTTGGTTTTAAAAGGTCGTGAACGAGGCTTTATTACTCATGATGAAATACTGCGTGAATTTCCAACGATTGAGGATGACATCATGTTTCTGGATGAGCTTTATACAAAATTCTCTCAGGCAGGTATAGATGTTTTGGAAGGTGGTGGAATGCTTGATATCACACCAGAACCAGTTGCGCATCACGGTAAGCATCACAGTGCAACTTCGTCGGGTAGAGATGGTTCGTATGATTCAATTCAGATGTATTTGAAGGAGATTGGTCAGTATGCTCTCATTTCTGCTTTTCAGGAAAAAGAGCTCGCGAAACGTATCCAGGTTGGCGATGAAGAAGCAAAAAATCTTCTCGCAAAAGCAAACCTACGTCTCGTTGTTTCCATCGCTAAAAAATATGTCGGCCGTTCGGCAGACCTCACCCTCCTTGATCTTATTCAGGAAGGAAACCTTGGTTTGTTTAAAGCTGTAGATAAGTTTGATTGGACAAAAGGGTATAAATTTTCAACGTACGCTACGTGGTGGATCAGGCAAGCGATCACACGTGCTCTTGCTGATCAGTCTCGTACTATTCGTGTCCCAGTGCATATGGTTGAAACTATTGCAAAGTACAAGCAAATTGTCCGTAGGCTTTCTCAGGACCTCGGTCGCGATCCACTTGCTGATGAAGTTGCGACTGAGATGGGTATTGAAGTAGAGAAAGTGTATCAGATTGAAAAAATCGATCAGTCGACAATTTCACTTGAAAACCCTGTAGGTGATGAAGATGATGGAAAATCAACGCTCGGTGATTTTATAGCAGATGATAAAGTTCTGTCACCAGACCAAGAATCATCCCGTCGCATTCTCACTGATCAGGTAAAAGAAATTCTCGATGATCTTTCTCCAAAAGAGCGCAAAATTCTTGAAATGCGTCACGGTCTTATGGATGGTATTACACATACACTCGAGGAGGTTGGTAAAGAGTTTGGTGTGACACGTGAACGTATTCGACAAATTGAAGCAAAGGCACACGAAAAAATTCGTCAGCACGAAAAGGTCAACCGTCTCAAGAACTACTAGGTTATATAAAAACACCCCCTGCGTCATTAAAGACGTCTGGGGGTGTTGCTCTAAACAAAGCTATCTTCAAACAAAGTACCTTCACTATTCCACGTGCGAATTCTATAGTGATAAAACTTGGCACGTGCAACTGTATCGTATGCGTTGCAGTAAAAAAAGAGATTCGCCCTTCCTTTTTCAATAGGGAAGAATGTCGGTAAACCATCTACTACAGGCATAAGTGTTTCTCCTGTACGTGATACGACCTCATAACTTTTACTACGTGTTATTGATAAAACCCCTAAAGAAACAAGGAGTTGGCATGCGCTATTGTGTTTTTTAATATCCAATTGCGCGAAGAGTTTCCAATCCAGACGAACTTTTCCATTCAAATATGAATTTATGTTCAGTAGGGGTCGCACTGTTTGACAGAGGTGTTCAAGATACTCCTTACTTCTCTTCGGTTTCTCGAAAAGCAGGTTATCGATTATGAGCCGATCATTTTCTACAGGGTTGGGAAGAACGTTCATATTTCATGAATAAGTATAATACAAATTATAGTGAAGTGGTAGTTGGTGATGAGGTGATATACTGTGTTCTATATGATGAAAGATTCATTCCAGAGGCGTTATAACGCTCTTAATGCACAACAAAAGAAGGCTGTTGATACCGTTGAAGGTCCTGTGCTCGTCATTGCAGGGCCTGGTAGTGGTAAGACCGAGATAGTATCGCTTCGCGTGGCAAATATCTTGCAAACCACTCATGCTACACCAGGTAATATACTTTGTCTTACTTTTACCGATGCTGCTGCGACTAATATGCGTAATCGTCTCTCCAGCCTCATTGGGGACGCTGCATATCGTGTTGCAATTCATACGTTTCATAGTTTTGCACGTGAGCTTATTGATCGACACAAAGAACGTTTTTATGGGGCTGCGTCAATGAATCCCGCTGATGAAGTAACACGTTTTTATAGCATTGAGCAGGCTATTAAAACATATGCACATGGGCATCCGATAAAATCAGAACATCCAGAGCAGGGTTTTGTGTACGCGAAGCCTCTCATGCAGGCAATTGGGTACGCAAAGAAGGCTGGTATCTCACCAAAAGAATTGCAGTCTCTTCTCGATGCAAATAAGGAAGATATGATTATGATTGAAGGTTTGTTGCAAGGTGTTCTCTCGGAACGAGTTGTAAAAGGGGACATTGCGAAACTTGAGGTATTTGTGCGTGACCTTGAACGGAAGTTTTTAGGAGTCGGAAGTAATATTGTTGGCACGCCATGGAATCGCTACGTGATTATGTTTCTTGATGCGCTCAAGTACGCTCTTGATGAGTCAAAGAATGCAGATGAGACCAAGCCTCTTTCAGCATGGAAAAAAGAGTGGCTTGAAAAAAAAGATGGCCTGTATGTTCTCAAAGATAGTGGCCTTAGGTTTGAACGGATGAATGCGCTCGTACATATTTACAGTACATATCGAACCGAATTATTTGCTAAAGGGTACTACGATTTTGACGACATGATTCTCGATGTTCTTCTAAAACTTGAATCAGATGATGTGCTCCGTGCCGAAGTTCAAGAGGAATATCAGTATATTCTCGTTGATGAATTTCAAGACACGAATGATGCGCAGATGCGCATCATTCGTGCGATTGCAGATGCTCCTGTTAATGAAGGAAAGCCAAACCTTATGGTTGTAGGTGATGATGACCAGGCAATTTATAAATTCCAAGGTGCAAATATTTCAAATGTTTTACTCTTTAAAAACGAGTGGAAAGATGTTGAGGTTGTCTCAATGACACATAACTACCGGTCAACGCAACCAATCCTTGATCTTGCAGCAACTGTTATTGATCGAGGGGTTCCAGTACATCAAAAAAAGCTGTTGGGTGGCAAAAAAGATCTCGTGTCTTCGAATGGGTCTTTGGTGGGGGGTGCTCTTTTACGCGTATCACTTCCAACCGAGGCACACGAGCATCATTTTGTTGCATCCGAGATTCGCACAGCGCTTGATGCTGGTGTTGACCCTGATTCAATTGCTGTTATTGCGCGAAAACATGAAGAGCTTGAACGGCTTGTTTCGTTTTTGAAAGCACAGAAAATCCCTGTACGCTATGAACGTGAACAAAATGTGCTTCTCGAGCCCCATGTGCGTGAAATTATAACGATCGTTCGATACGCGCACACTGTAATAGATAAAGAAATTGAAACAGCTGATTATTTACTCCCAGAAATTCTTTCTTTCCCATTTTGGGGGGTGTCGCGCCTTTCGATATGGAAAGTGTCTATCGATGCGTCAAAAAATCGTTTGACGTGGCTTGAGGCAATGAATGCATCTCCTGATGATTGTATACAAAACGTTGCCCGTTTTCTTATTGCACTTTCTGTTGATGCAACTCATGAACCAATAGAACGTGTGGTTGATACTATTATTGGTGGGCATGTTGAGCTCTATCGAGACTCAGATGATGACGAAGAGGCGTCCATAAAGAAGATGGATAAAATGGTAAGTCCATTCAAGCAATTCTACTTTAGTAAGGAGCGATTTGATCATGCTCGTTCAGAATATGTATCTTTTCTCTCGAGTTTACGCACGTTTATTGGTGCTTTGCGAGAGTACAAGCGTGGTGAGTACGCTACTGTTCGTGATTTGGTCGAGTTTGTGGAAATGCGTGAACGTAACGATATGCCACTCAACGATCTGTCACCATTTTCAAATGCAAAGAAAGCGGTAACTCTCTTGTCCGCACATAAATCAAAGGGACTCGAGTTTGATTATGTTTTTGTACTATCGTGCGTAGATTCTATGTGGGTTGGAAAGGGTAGACCACGTTTGCTTCCTTTTCCATACAACATCCCTGTGGAACCAGCGGGTGATGGTGAGGATGACAAGGCTCGACTTTTTTATGTGACCCTTACTCGTGCAAAGAGACATCTCACGCTTACCTCGTTCCGTACACATGTAGATGGCAGAGAATCCACACCGCTGCGATTTGTTCTTCCTGGGGTTGATGCACCACATATTAGTTTAGAAAAGATTGTTGATATTGCTGACGGTCCCCACGTAAGTGAGGTGCTCGAAGCGTCAGAAAAACCATTTCACGGCGCTCCGTTTCGTGGTGAAGAAAACGCACTTCTCTTGTCTCTTCTTGATGGTTATAAAATGTCAGTAACACACCTTAATAATTTTCTCGATATTACCAAAGGCGGTCCGGCGCGATTTCTTGAAACAAATCTCCTGAGGTTTCCTCAACAAAAAACTGTCTCAGGTGCATATGGTACCGCAATTCACTTTGCGCTTTCGTGGTTTCTCAACACCTTTAAAGAAAAGGGGGTTCGTCCAAGTACAGATGCGACTATTGTCGTATTTAGAAAATCTCTTTCGTACGAACGATTATCAAAATACGATGAAACCAATCAAGGTGATCGTGGCGAACTTGTTTTACGGTCATTTCTTGATGCAAAACAAGATTCATTTACAAGAAAAGATATGTCCGAGATTGATTTTTCTTCCCAAGGGTCTCATGTTGGAGGGGCGCTCATTTCAGGAAAAATAGACCGAGTCATTGAGCGTGATGGTGTGTTTGAAGTAATTGATTATAAAACAGGTCGTGCGTACGAGGAGTGGTCAGGGAAGTCGGATGGTGAAAAAATAAAGCTTCGTAATTATGAACGTCAGCTTGTTTTCTATGCATTACTCATTGAAACATCGCGATCATACAGCACAAAAAAAGTAGAGAATGGTCAACTCTTATTCGTCGAGCCGGTTGCAGGGCGTATTTTTGAACTTGAAAAGAAGATTGCGGCGAGCGATGTGTCAAAGCTTAAAATACTTATTGAAAAAGTATACAACCTCATTACCACGCTTTCATTTCCCGACACATCATTGTATACCCAAGACATAGATGGGGTGATTGCCTTTGAGGAAGACATTATTGCCGGAAAATTTGATCATATTGCATAAGGTGATCCGTGGTACAAAAAAACCGCCTTCAGGCGGTTTTTTTGTACGCTTAGATATTTTTAAGAACCGCGTTGATGATAAGTTTCAAGTCTGCTGCTGGGAGAGCGCCACCGTTTACAGGAAACTGCTCTTTGCTTGAGACAAGTACTGAGTGTGGGGTGCCTTGTACACCAGCATTTGTGCCCTCCAAGACTGAGTCTTTAATTTTCTGTTCAAACCTACCACTTGAGACACATTCATTAAACTTCGCGACATTAACACCAACTTTGGATGCAAACTCGGGAAGCTTTGCAAGGTCAAGGCTGTCGTTACCATCTGTGTTTGCAAACACCGTATCAATAAAGTTCCAGTATGCTTGTTCTCCACCAAGTGCTGCAACACATTCTGCTGATTCTGATTCTTTTTGTGATTTTCGATGGAATGGAAGGGGGTAGGGGCGATAGATAACTGCAAGTTTACCATTATATGCATTAACAATTTCTTTAGTCGTTGAATGGAACATTTTACAAAATGGACACTCAGTATCAGTATAAATCACGAGTTTGAGCGGTGCGTTTTTATTGCCGAGGATGTGATCTTTATCTGTGACATCTGCAATCTTTTTTATTCCTGCTGTCGGTGCTATAGAACCTGGGTTTCCATTCGCTGTATCAACAGCTATTTTTGTTGTTGATGTGCCACCAACAAAAATAATTGAAGCTGCAACAAGTGCTCCTGCGATGACGATGGCTACTGGAATGATGTAGGTTTGAAATGCGTTTCCTGATGCCGTTTGCGTTGAATGATTAATGCTCATATGTAGTTAATAATGTAAACTAGTACGGCGGTTATTATATCACTTTCAATTACTTTTTAAATGGAATTATTTCAGGCAATTATTTTAGGGTTAGTGCAAGGGCTTACCGAGTTTCTTCCGGTATCATCGTCGGCACACCTTGTTATTGTTCGTGACTTGTTAAATATGAACGATTCGCATGCACTCGCATTCGATGCTGTTCTTCAATTGGCGACGATTGCTGCGGTTGGTATTTATTTTTGGAAAGATCTTTGGGGTCTCTTTATAACCGCGTGCCGATTTGTGATTCGTAAAACCGTTGATAAGAAAGAAAAAACACTCCTTTTTTCGGTGATTATTGGAACAGTTCCTGCGGTTATTGTTGGTTTGTTACTTGAACATATGATGGAGGGTGCTTTTCGTGATATTCGGCTCGTTGCAGGAACGCTTGCTCTTGGAAGCATGTTGTTTATCTTCGCAGAAAAATATGGAAAACAGAATGGGGAATTAACCATACAGAAGGGCTTATTTGTTGGTTTTTTTCAGGCACTCGCTGTTGTTCCTGGTATGTCACGATCAGGTATGACTATTTCTGGAGGACTTTTAAACGGATTAACTCGTATTGATGCCGCACGTTTTAGTTTTATTCTCTCATTTCCTATTATTGTTGGTTCAGGTGTAAAGAAATTACTTGAACTGGTGAAATCTGGAGCACTTTCTGGTGATTATGGTTTCGAACTTATTGTGGCGTCAATTATTGCGTTTGTTGTTGGTATAGGCGTCATTCACTTTCTTATGAAGTTTCTCCAGAGGCATTCACTTGTTTCTTTTGCGTGGTATCGAGTTGCGCTTGCAACGGTAATACTTGTTTCTGTAATGTTTATAAAATAGAGGGGGTTGGTTGCCCTAGTAAAAAAATCACACAGATATCTGTGTGATTTTTTTTACTAGAACCCTAAACTAAAGGTCATTGCACCTACCTCCGCTTTCTTTTCCCAGTCCTTGGTGTCGAGTTTTATATCCTTTATAACGCCCATGTCTTTGTATTTAAGGACGTTGTTTTTCATCGCGTAATCGTAGACGTCTTTAGTGATGCGTACGTCCTCAATACAGTATTTGATAATTTGATCAATTTTTCCTTCGTTCCACCAGGCGATTGCTTCGAGCCCATGTCCTATTTTATTTCTACCAAGCGTTGCCTCTGCGATGGTATCAAGTTTGATGCGGTGGCCGAGAACCTTTTTTACTTCGACCATAAGGTCGAGGCTCTTAATTTTCGTGAGGTCTCCATTGTAGTATTTACCAAGGAGTGGAATATCGAAATGGTCTCCATTAAAGGTAATGAGCATATCTGCTTTTTCAATAATGGGCCAGAGCTTTGGGAGGTCTTCCTGAAGGTAGCTTGTATATGCATCAGTTTCAGAATCGTAGACACAAACGACCGATATATCAAGGTCCTTTGCATCATTTGATCCGACGTCTTGGAAGAGGTTTCTTGTTTCAATGTCAAAAATTATTTTTCGCATAGGCTGATATTGTACCAAAATGACCTCCAATTAACTTTATTGACATTGTACGTTTTACATGACATCATTACTGTCGTATGGAAAAAATTACCGACGTAGATGTTCCAAAGCGTTCAAGTGAGGTTGTGCGAAACTATGAATCATTCGACTCCGTGCATCCACTCAGTTCTTTTGTATGGAAGCTTGATGTTGAGCAACAGACGGTGCTCGACAATGCCTTCTTTAATGGGAGAAATATATCAATGTGGGACAGGCTTGATCAGGTCACGGATGAGAATAAGGCACGTTCTATAATGCTCTTTTTGCGTCAGTATATTACTGTCGCGGGTGAACGGCCGGTTAATCGTCAGCGCGCAAGGGAAAAGGCACATGAGATAATTGAGCTTTTTCCAACGGTCTTTTCTGTTGAGGAATAATCAAAAAGCCGACCAAAGTGGTCGGCTTTTTTTATTTTTCTTTTGTAGTCAGGGTCTCAATGAGTGAATCTTCGGTAACTTCAACCTCTTTACCAGTAGAGAGGTGCTTGATTTTGAATACTTTATTTTTTACTTCGTCTTCACCAATGGGGAGTACAAATGGAATGCCTTTTTTGTCAGCATTTTTAATCTGGTCACCAAGACGTTTACCTGTGATATCGATTGAAACGCGGGCACCTTCAGCGCGCAGTTTTATAGCAAGGTGCTGCGCGTAAGGAATAAAATCAAAGGATAGGGGACAGAGAGCAACATCAGCAACACTTAAGGTTTTTGGAAGGAGTCCATAGGTTTCGAGTACATCACGAGTTGTTACGTCTCCCATACCAAATCCAATCGCTGGGATTTTATCACCACCAAAAAGAGAAAGGAGATCGTCATAGCGTCCACCACCAAAGAGCGCCCGTCGATTGTCTGGGTGTTTATCAAAGACTTCAAAAACGAGTCCAGTATAGTAATCAAACCCACGCATAAGTGTCTGGTCAAATACTACATTTTCAATACCAACATCATCAGCACGGCGTATGAGTGATTCTAGGTGGTCGAATGATTCATGTGATGTTCCAAGTGCTTTTTGGAATGTTGTAAGATCAGGTGCGTCAATAAATTTAAGGAAGGCAGTCGATTTGTTTCCACACAACAGTTCTGCTTCAGACTCAAAATCTGCACGGGTTACTTTATTTTTTCGGTCTATAAGTTTACCAAGTTTGTGTGTGATTTCAGGCGAAAGACCAAGTACTGTCTGCATCATAAAATCCATGAGGCTACGACTGTTTAACTTGATTTCATATTTTTCCTCATCAACACCAAGGTTTTTCATTATGTTTGAGGCGATCAGGATCATCTCAAAGTCGGCCTCAATAGAATCGACACCAAATAAATCAACATTTAATTGAAAATGTTCTCGTAGGCGTCCACGTTGAGGTTTTTCGTATCTAAATACATTTGGTATTGAGAACCAGCGAATAGGAAGAGGAAGTTCACGACGTCGTGCTGCAACCATACGCGCGACGGTTGGGGTCATTTCAGGACGAAGGGTTACTTCTCGATCACCTCGATCGGTAAAGGTATACGTCTGTTCGTTTACGATTTCCTCACCAGATTTTGCGCGATAGAGTTCTGCGGGTTCGAGAACTGAAGCATTGTACTCTTCGTACCCAAAACCTTTAAGCGTTTTGCGCCATGAGGTAAAGATATATTCGAGTACTGCAAAATCTTCAGGGTAAAAATCTCGAACACCCTTATAACTCTCGGTTGAAAGCTTCTTTTCCATATATAACCACCATAGTACCAAAAAAAGGCTTTTATACAACGAAAAAACACTTTTTATGTTAAGGTATGCCTATATGATTACATTATGGAAAAAATTGTACGAAACACCGCTTGCGTCATTGGAGAGGCTACGTCTTTCTAGTGAAACTTTCAAAAATGAGCGACTTTCGTATGCTGGACGTCTTGATCCTATGGCTGAAGGTGTCATGCCTGTTATGGTTGGTGATGAGTGTGAACAGCGTGATATTTTTTTGGGTTTCGATAAGACGTATGAAACTGAAATATTTTTTGGCTTATCAACCGACTCATTTGATTTACTCGGATTGGTTACCGGTGTAAAACCTGTTGCTCATTTGACCGAGGATGCGTTTGGTGAAGCCGTCACTCCTTTTCTTGGTGATATTGAACAGGTTCCTCCACAGTTTTCGTCAGGGGCAATTTCAAAGGGTTTAGATAAGGTTCGTGAAGGCAAGGTTGATATTAAAAAGAAAAAAGTTGAGGTAATAAGTATTGGTGTTGTTTCTATGAACCCAAGGACTGTAGTCCATGTTGCTGCGGAAGGTATAAAAGCAGCGGATATGGTGGTTGGTGATTTCAGACAATCCGAAATTAAGGCTCGATGGAATGAAATTCTTAAGAATAATGGTGACATGTCAGGGGTTGTCGTTTCCCTTAAGATAGAATCAGGGACAGGTTTTTATGTTCGTGCTTTTGCTCGTGATATGGGTGAGGCACTTGGTGTGCCAGCATGTGTATTACGCATTGTTCGAACGGAGGCTGGGGATTGGGGGAAAAAAGATTGCGTTATCTAAATTGCAAAAAGAAAGCGCGCGCCGATTACGGCGCGCGCTT
>CAIMLU010000016.1 GCA_903842365.1 uncultured bacterium | reverse complement strand
TAAATACTTTATTGGAAACAGAAGGCTTATTGTCAACATCCTCGGTCTCTCTCTCGATAAGGTGAATCGTAAGCTCGAAAAACTTGAAGAGCAGGGAAAGACGGCGATGATTTTGGCAAATAAAGACGGCATTATCGGTGCAGTTGCGGTTGCGGATACTGTTAAGCCAACTTCACGTGAAGCGGTGGCAAAATTGCAAAAGCTTGGTATTGAAGTCTTTATGATCACTGGCGATAACGTTCGAACCGCTCGAGCGATTGCTTTGCAGGTTGGTATAACAAACATTCTCGCAGAGGTGTTACCCGAAGATAAGGCGAATGAAGTCAAAAAACTTCAATCTGCTGGAAAAAAGGTGGCAATGGTGGGAGATGGTATCAACGATGCGCCTGCACTTGCTCAGGCAAATCTCGGTATTGCCATGGGCTCGGGAACTGATGTGGCCATGGAGACTGGCGGCATTGTCATTATGAAAGATGATCTAAACGACGTTGTTACTGCATTCCAATTGTCACGTGAGACGATGAGTAAGATCAAGCAAAACATGTTTTTTGCTCTCTTCTATAACGTTATTGGTATACCTGTTGCAGCGCGAATCTTTGTGGCTTTTGGTCTTATTTTGAAACCAGAGCTCGCAGGTCTTGCTATGGCACTCTCGTCCATCTCGGTTGTTTCAAATTCACTCCTCCTTAAGTTTTTTAAACCAAACAAGCGTAACTACGCATCAATTGTTGCTCCGCTCATAATGGTATTGGTGTTTACAGGTATCTTCTTTGAATTTGCTCGATTTAGTTCGGGAATGGAAAATCAGGCAACTGAACTGATTGTCTCGGTTGATGTTGCATCAACGCTTAATACTTTCGTTGCTACAAGCGATACAAAGATGAATTTTGCTGAAGGTAATCCTAAATTGTTCTTGGCGACAAATGTTATTCCAGGTGACCTCGTCGCTGCGGAAGGCGTCCTTAAACTCAATGACAATGAAATGATTATCGGCGCGACTGAAGCGGCGATGATGAAGGAAGAGAAGCTTATTAAGGGTGTGGGTGATACGCTTACAAATTTCTTTGGTCTTCCAAGTGTAAAAATTGTTGGCATTTTAAAGCCAACAGGAACTATTGTTGATGATTATCACTTCGTGAATAAAGCCACATGGAGTCGTGTGGATTCAGTGGCGGTTGTGAAGTCTGTTGCAGAAAAGGAGGTCATTAAAAACTTCTATTTTACAACAGCAAGTAATGTGCCTGAGAAGCTTAAATCATCTATTTTTAGTTTTGATCCAACCAGGATTGGTGCCAATGTGTATTCACCAATGTATATTGGTTCATCGGAGGCGCAAATGATGATTGATAAAAAGCTTATCAATAAGCAAGGTGACACTCTTGATGCTTTCTTTGGTAACAAGGTAATCATTGCCGGCATTCTTCCTGAAACAAAAACAATTCTCGATCAGTTTCATTTTGTTGGAGACCGGTTCACTATCGTCCAATAGGCCTTTAGGTTGATGGTTATAGAAACCACCTTTTCATTTGTAAATGATTGGGTGGTTTTTATGTTAACAAGATGCAAAAAAAAATAAAGAGACATGCTATACTTTAGTTGTTTAGAATAGTTTATTAAAAAAACAAAATGGCAAAAGGAAACAATTCTCAAAACAAAGACAAAAAGAAGAAGAAGGCAAAGGCTGCAAAGAAATAGTCTTTCAAAAAATTCACTCCTTCGAGTGAATTTTTTCGTTTAGAGGAAGAGGTTTCATTTTTTTTGAGAGATAAAGAGATCATAAAAGTGATCAAAGTTGTAGATCGCTTCAAATTTTACACACGTGTGGTTACGGATATGCAATTTTATATATGCATCGTCAAGTATCGCTTAAAGACCAAAAAAAAGTATAGTTAATGCCACCTATGGGAATGTTTACTAAACAACTCGGCATTGATCTTGGAACCGCAAATACGCTTGTTTTTGCACCAGGTAGGGGGATTGTTCTCAATGAACCATCTGTTGTTGCGGTATCTGAACAAGATAACCGTATCTTGGCTGTTGGAATTGAGGCAAAACAGATGATTGGTAGGACTCCTGAGTCTATTATTGCGTACCGTCCAATGAAGGATGGGGTTATTGCTGATTATCGTGTGACCGAAGCAATGCTTCGTTACTTTATTGATAAGGCGCTTGGAAAGTGGAATATTTTGAAACCGGAAGTACTTGTGTCGGTTCCTGCGGGAATCACATCAACAGAACGTCGTGCGGTGGTTGAAGCTGCTGTTCGTGCTGGTGCTAAAAATGCGTACGTCGTTAAAGAACCAATCCTCGCTGCTATTGGTGCAGGTATTCCTATTCATGAACCGCGAGGGCACATGATTGTTGATATTGGTGGGGGTACCACAGACGTCGCTGTTATATCGCTTGGTGGAATCGTCACTTCAACATCAGTTAAGTGTGCGGGTAATAAAATGGATGCCGCAATTGCTGATTACATCAAAAAAACATTCAATCTTGCTATTGGAGATAAAACCTCTGAAGACATAAAAATTCAAATAGGATCAGCTGTGCCACTCGAGGAAGAGTTGTCTATGATTATTAAGGGCCGTGATTTTGTTTCAGGTCTTCCTCGATCGGCAGAAATCAAAACAAACGAAATCGTAAAGGCTATGTCACGAGAATTACGTGACATGATTAAAGCGATCAAAGACGTTCTCCAAGAAACGCCTCCAGAACTTTCTGCGGATATTATTGATTACGGTATTGTAATGACTGGTGGTACATCACAGTTGCGTAACCTCCCAGAACTTGTATTTAGGCGTACTGGCGTTAAGGCCGTTCTTGCTGAAGATGCACTCTACTGTGTTGCAAAGGGAACTGGTATGGCGCTTGAACATCTTGATGTGTATAAAAAAGCAATCATTACAAAAAGGTAAGCATTCAAAAACACCTAATGTGGCAAGCCATATAGGTGTTTTTCTGATACTATATCCCATACAATTATATAATTTCCTATGCCTAAAAAGGAACTCATAAAAAAACACTTCATTAGTTCGTTTGCTGTACTTGTGTCACTTATTGGTTTTTTTGGATTTGCACTTTTTGCACTTCATCAACCCGTTTTTACTATGAAAATAGGGGCGTATAGCACAGATACGTTTGCATTTTTACAATTTAAAATACTTGCCATTAGTGCGGTTGTTATAAGCACTCTTATTGCATATATCATCTACCTATACCTGACATCAGATACTCGGACACAATTATTAATCCTCAGTGCGACGAAGGACCTTTTTGAATCAAAAGAGCAGCTTCTTAAGATTTATGAAAGCGCTCCTGTTCCATACCTTACTCTTGATAATAAAGGTGATATAACAGACTTAAATAAAGCCGCGCTTAGGTTTTTTGGCGTCGTCGCGGAGGAGATGCTCCGAAAGAACTTCTTTTCTTTTTTGGTAGATGAAGATAAAGAAAGGGCCGTGCAACTTGCTCAACACTACGGCCTTAGAATGCCGATTAATCGTGAAGAAGTGCGAATGGTAAATAAAAATGGTGATGTTCATTGGGTACTTTTATCCGTATTTGATATGGGAAGCTCTGTAAAAAATAGTCGTCTCGGTCTTGTGACGGTCTTTGATATTGATGATCAAAAGAAACTCGATCAGACAAAAACAGAATTCGTCTCGCTCGCATCACATCAGCTTCGTACACCGCTTGCAACTTTTAAGTGGTACATAGAAATGCTCCTTTCTGGTGGATTGGGCGAATTACCTCAAAAACCAAAAGAGTATGTGAGCAAGCTTTGCTCGGTAAATGAAGAAATGATTGGGCTGGTTGATACCTTGTTAAATGTTTCAAGGCTTGAACTTGGTAAGCTGGTTGTTGAAAAGAAACCCACGGATATTCAGGAAATAGTGGTAAGTATTCTTACGGAACTTTCATCGCAGATTACAAAGAAGAATATCACCATAAAGAAGGAGTATGGATCTGGGTTTAAAAATTTTGAGAGTGATCCGCATTTGCTTCGCATTGCCATTCACAACCTACTCACAAATGCAGTTAAATACACACCTGAGGCAGGGTGCGTGACCATTACACTCGGTGAATCGCTCTCGGGAAAGGTTATTAGTGTTTCAGATACAGGCGTTGGTATTCCAAAGAGTGAACAAGGAAAAATATTTCAAAAATTATTCCGTGCATCAAATGTGAAAGACGTGAGCGCAAGTCAAAGTACAGGTCTTGGTCTTTATCTGATAAAATCAATAGTCGAAAACCTTGGTGGCAAGATTTCGTTTGAGTCAGAGGAAGGTAAAGGGAGTACGTTTACCATTACATTTTAATTATATTTTTATGGACACAGCAAAAAACAAGAAAATACTCGTTGTTGATGATGACGAAAATCTTCGTACTGTTCTCGTTGATAAGCTTTCAATTTCCGGTTTTGATGCAGAAGGTGCAAAGGATGGTTTAGAGGGCTTAACAAAGGCGCTTGCAATGCATCCTGATATGGTGCTTCTTGATGGGATGATGCCAAAACTTACTGGTTGGGAGGTGCTTGAAAAACTTCGACAGGATGTGTGGGGTAAAGACGTGAATGTCATAATGCTCACTGCTGTTGATCAAGCAGATAATGTCGCAAAAGCAATGGAGAGTGGTAGTTGTCAATACCTTGTTAAAACAAATTACAGTTTGGATGAAGTTGTGAATAAGATTAAAAAAATGTTTGCAGGTAAGTAGCGAAAAACACTTAAACCAGAAAGGTTTAAGTGTTTTTGTATACGCTCATGTATAACGAGTTTGACTTTATTTTGGCGTGTTGTAATGTCCCCTATAAGACGTAGACCTGGACCATAACTCTGCTGTCTGGAATAGTTTCCTCGTTGTGTCACAACCAGGAAACGTGTTCCGCAAGTCGGGGTGCCTACGGGATACTATGAACCATTTTGCGTCTACTGGATGTGTGCTAATAACATGCATCCAGTTTTTCTTTTGTGCGGTATACTCATCCTCATATGATTCGTGATCCACACCACCACGCACATCTCATCATTGGCGAATTCAATTCGATTCGAAGTGAGCTTTTGCGATCAATTGAAGAGTCTCTTCATGTGCGCATATCGGGTAACCCTGATTTTTACGAAGAGCGTATTGAGGTGTTTGGCATAGACGAGGGGCGTCGTATAAAGGAGTTACAATCTACAGCACCGCTTTCTGGTGATAAAAAGATAACACTTATTGCTTTTGATTCGATGACGCATGAGGCGCAAAATGCACTTCTTAAAATTACCGAAGAGCCACCACGTGGTATAAAAATGATTTTTGTAACACGAGACAAATCGAGACTTTTACCAACCTTTCTCTCTCGTTTCTCGGTTACTGAAGCGCAGGTAAAAAAAGAAGAATCAATTGAAGGTGCACTCTTTCTTGCACTTCACCCAATAGAGCGATTAAAACACCTTGAAAAGATTATCAAGGAAAAAGATAGAGATAAGGCTCGTACCACCGTTGAGCAAGCGCTTTCTGAGGTACGGCGTCGTGGAATAAAAACCAAGGATGATGCACGTAGGTTAGAAGTACTTGCGCAAGCTCTTTCATTTATTGGTGATAGGTCATCGTCCGTTAAAATGATTCTTGAATGGGTCTCGCTTGTCGTGTAATAGTTTAGTACTATATACATACTTCATTAATAACAATGTTTTATATATGGCATACAATCTTAATGTGCTCAAAGATAAGGTAAAGGCAGTTGATACGTGGCTTGAAAAGGAGCTTGCGACAGTTCGTACTGGTAGGGCGAATCCATCAATTCTTGATTCTGTTATGGTGGAATCATATGGTGCATACATGGGGATTTCACAGGTTGCAAGTATTACAAACGAAGACCCTCGTACAATTCGTATTGTGCCTTGGGATCATTCACAGTTAAAAGGAATCGAGAAGGCGATTACTGCTGCAAACCTTGGTATTTCAGTTTCTGTTGATGAAAAAGGGGTTCGTGTTTCATTTCCAGCTTTAACTCAAGAAACACGTCAGCAGATCATTAAAATGGCAAAGGAAAAATGTGAACAGTCACGTATTAGTTTGAGAAAAGTTCGTGATGAGGAAAATGGTGCGGTTGATAAGGCGGAAAAAGCTGGTGGTATGGGTGAAGATGAAAAGTTTAGGGTCAAGCAGGATATTCAAAAAATTGTCGATGAAGTAAATAAGAAACTCCAAGACAGAATGGATAAGAAAGAAAAAGAAATCCTTAGCTAATACATTATATTTATCGTGACTGCACTTCTCTTTATTGCGATTCTCGCTTTCCTTGTTTTTGTTCATGAATTAGGGCATTTTCTTGCTGCACGTATGATGGGTGTGCGCGTTGATGAGTTTGCGCTTGGCTTTCCTCCAAAAATATTTGCGTGGAAGCGCGGTGAGACTCGCTATGCGTTAAACCTTATTCCTTTCGGTGGGTATGTTAAAATTTTCGGTGAGGATCCAGATGAAGAATCGGTTAACGGCAAAGACGCTTCCAGGGCTCTTGTTAATAAAAAGCCATGGCAAAAAATCATTGTGTTCATCGCGGGTATCATGATGAATGTCATTGTTGCGTGGGTTCTTCTCTCGGGTTCACTTATGTTTGGTATGACAACGGGTGTCTCTGATCTTGATCCACAGTACGTTTCAAATGAGCGAGTCATCGTTACGGCAATTATGGCTGATTCTCCTGCCGCAAAAGCTGGTATTCGTCCTGGTATGGAAATCATGTCAGTTACCAAGGGGGATACGGTTTTTAAACCTGAAAACGCTGAGGCAATTCAATCTCTTGTTCGCAATTCGAATGGTGAAACCTTAACCTTTAAGGTGCGAGAGTTTGTTGCTGATAGTGTGGTCAAGGTTGTTCCTGCAAAAGGTGTTGTTGGTAACGCGTACGGTGTAGGTATTTCAATGGATCTCGTCGGTAATGTTGGTTTACCTTTCTTTAAAGCGTTGTGGAAAGGTGGGGAAATTACATGGAACGCTTTTTCCACAATTTTTATTGGTGCCTTCAATTTAATTGGCGGACTCTTTGTTGGCTCTGCTGACACAAAGGCCGTCTCTGGTCCTATTGGTATTGCAAAAATGGTAGGGGAGGCACGAAATCTTGGCTTTGCTTACCTTGCATCATTTGTTGCATTTATTTCACTCAACCTTGCTGCGCTTAATTTACTTCCATTTCCAGCACTCGATGGCGGACGCATTGTCTTTGTTGTCGGTGAATGGGTTGCTCGTAGGCGTATTCCATCAAAGGTTGCGAACATTACAAACATGGTTGGTTTTGTTCTCCTCATGCTTCTTATGCTTGTGGTGACGGTGAAAGATGTAATTGGGTTGTTTTAAAATAAAATGAAAAGGCCGGCGCACTCC